>NZ_SHOE01000006.1:0-209780 GCF_012275705.1 Vibrio chemaguriensis | reverse complement strand
GTGCACTGTTATGAAGTGTATCGCGCGAAGCTACTTTAATTACATCATTACGGGATGTGGTTGTGTGGACGTCTGTCATATATCTGTTTTTTTTTTTTTTTTTTTTTTGTTTTTTTTTTAATAACGATTAGTGTTGAGTTATTGTCTTAAAATCGATGATTTTGACTTTGAAAGCTGGTGTATAGATGATCAATGAAGATCTTAATTTTTTCTGGTTGTTGACGAGTGTAAGGATACACCGCATAAATACCCAAACATTTGGCGGTTTCGTCTTTAAATAACTGAATCAGACTGCCTTGCTTTAAGTCTTCATAAACCAAGACACGCGGTACATAGATGATTCCCTGCCCTAACAGCGCCACATTTCTCAATACCGAAGAGTTGTTGGTACAGAGGTTACCGTCGACTGTAATTTGATACACCTCGTCTCCCTCTTTAAACGCCCACTCACGCGCCCCGGTTTCTTGGTAGGAATAAACCAAACAATTGTGCTTATCCAAGGCTTGAGGTTGCTTAGGAATGCCATGTTTAGCAAGGTATTGAGGTGACGCACAAACAATCCAATTGGCATCCACCAGCTTTCTTGCGATCAGGCTAGAATCTGGCAACACACCCGTTCTAATTGCCAGATCAAAACGTTCATTCACGATATCGACGAAACGATTATCTAGATCCATATCGATATTGATGTCAGGGTATTTCTGATTAAACTCATTGATCACTTGAGGAAGAATTAACTCACCAGAGATAGTGGGTACAGAAACTTTAATGTTTCCAGATAAATTCTTACCTAACCCCACAATGGATTCTTCTGCCGTTGCCACCGCTTGATAAACGGCTTTTGCATGAGTAAAGAACGCTCGCCCTGCCTCCGTCAACGTTAACGTTCGCGTTGTTCGGTAAAGAAGCTGTACACCAAGCTCTTGCTCAAGCTTCGCGATGCGTTTACTGACAACCGATTTGGTCAATGACATGTGTCTTGCAGCAGCACTGAATGAGCCTTGCTCGATCAGGTGATAGAAAATGATGTAATCGTCGGTATTTCTCATGCGTCTTCGTCAAATCCTTTGTAGACCGATATTGTAAACGGATATTGGTCAATCTGCGAAATATCGGGTCACACTTAACAGCATAACTGGTGACAGAAACAAGGGTTATAACCACAGTTCAAGAAATTGAGATGGCGTAAATTTATCAATATTCAGATACAAAAAAACCAGCTTTCGCTGGTTTTAAGTTGATGCACTTGGCATCGAGATATCGCAATTGCCATATCTGAATAATTTGGAGCGACACACGAGGTTCGAACTCGTGACCTCAACCTTGGCAAGGTTGCGCTCTACCAACTGAGCTAGTGTCGCATTGATTCTCGAAAGCCATTCACTCTCAAAAGAATAATGGAGGCGCCTCCCGGAGTCGAACCGAGGTCCACGGATTTGCAATCCGCTGCATAGCCACTCTGCCAAGGCGCCTTTTTTACTTCGCTTCAGGGCTCTTCCCCGTTGCGTTGGTGGCTACTTTACGGATTGAGAGAAGATAGTCAAACAAAAATCTTTCATTTTCTGTTTGTTTGATTTCTTTTAAGCCAATTAGACCAAAGTTCGATCTTATCGGCTTAAAACGAAGCAATATAAATCTAGCTTCCTGTACGTTTTACTCAATAGAATTTCAATGTCACTTAGTAATTACCGACCCGTTTAAGCAACCTGCCCACAACATTAGGATGATAAGACCACGTGTGATCAAACATCGACATCAATGCCGGGTTTCCGTATTTAGATAGGCTGATCGCGTGAAAACGGTTTTTCTTCGCTTTAAGCGCATCCACTTTGGCAAGCAACTCGTCTTGTTGTTTTGGCGCGATAAAGTCGGAAATGACCACCATATCGGCATTTTTGTACTTATCACCGCTCATCAAGTCGATAGATTTGATCAAAGTTGGCTCTAAGTCTGTACCACCATGGAAGCTATAAGTTAAAAAGTCCGCCGCCTCGCGCAGACCATCTTGTTTGGTTAGCTCATACGTAATGTGTTCCGTCGAAAAAATAATGACATAGCAATCACGTTGCTCCGCTAATGCAATTTGCATCAGCGCATAAGCCATGGCTTTGGCGCATTGTTCAGGAAACCCGCTCATTGAGCCGGACGCGTCCACACACACAATAAACGGTCCTTTTTCGATATCTACCGCTTTGTTGTCAGGTCGGTGAGCTTTAACTTTACGTAACGTGCGCGATTTGCCCTGTGTACGGTAGTTCATAAGTCGTTTATCGACTAAGTGTTTATAGAACACGACCTCGAGTTCAGGATACGCCAAAAACATCGTTTCGTTGGGAAGTAGCTTATTTAAATCATCGCTTTCGTGAATGCCGACAATATCATCTGTCGCTTCATCACTCTTCTCTTCGATCATTTGTAGCTCTTCAGTAGGTGCGCGGTTAAGTTCGGGATCATTCACTTGCCCCGCCATACGGCCAAGTTGCTCGGCTATTTCTTGCAAGCCTTGGTGCTTCTTCAGAAACTCCGCATGGCGTTTCATCACTGTTAAGTCAGTTTTGCTCAACTTGGCAGATGCCATATCCCATAAGCGCCCTAAACTTTCAGCATCACCCGACTCCGTGACCTTATCCATATTACGCATGGTCTCCATACGCTGATACAGGTCATTCAGCACTTTCTCTTTATTGGCCTCAAGCTCGCTTACTTGCGCTTGCTTAATCGCATCGGCTAGACTTTGGTACCATTGATCACAGAAGTAATGTGGGAACATGGGATTATTCATCCCCTTGTTCTTCTCCATCATTCGGCGAGCCTGCATATAAAAAGCGGAGTGCCACTCAAGCTTTTTAATCACATCTTCGATGTTTTCGAAAAACGCCTCTTCATCCCAGTGAATGACTTCTTGATATAAAGACAGCTCTTGTTGGAAACGCTCTGTCTCACATACCTTGGTAATCCGTTTTTTAACACTGCCCCTCCACTTTAATAAGTGGCCTTTGACTGAAGATTTAACGCCTCGGTTTTCTGCCATCATCATGACTTGTGAACGCGCCATTAAATCATTAACTGCACTATCGATGATGCCAGAGTCGGCTACCATCAGCGCGAGGTTAAGTCCGTCTGCACCTAGCATGTCGTCTCCTTATGAGAAAAACTGATGTAAGTTTTTAAAGCGTTGGATAACTTTTTCGCTTTCAGCTTGGATAGACTCAAGTCTCTGACTGACCTGCTGCAGACTCGACTCCATTAGGCGTGGTAGTTCAGGATCAACAAAGCTATGCGGAAGCGCATCATGGAAATTCGCTTTTACCTTGCGCATATGGTGCTCTGCTTCACTGAGTTGATTTACGGCTTTTTCACTCTGCGTTAACCACTTTTGGTAAAGCTCTACATCCAAGCCCTCTTGAGTCACTAAGCTCACCAGAATGCCTCGGTTTGCGATATCACGGATAACTAGGTTATTTGCGGCATCAACATCAAATCGTAAACGACACATGTTGGTGTTTTGATTGACGTAGCCATACACATCACCGTGTCCCTCTTTGATGACTCGGTCTAGTTCATCTTTTGGCACGTAAACCCAGCGGCTATCGCCTTTCTCTGACTCTGAAACCGACATGTTGCTTTGCAAAATAACCAATTTAACTAAGTTAACGGCTGCGCCAACTTTGTAGGTCTTAGCTTTAGAGGTATCAAAACGCATGGTTTCTTTGCGCAGAATACCCGTTGCCGCTTCAGACGTTAACGTCATGCGGTAGGCATCTTCAAGCTCATGCTGAACATCGACCAAAGACTCGCGACAGTATTCAATTTCCTGTTCGGCGTCTTGTTGGTCAAATGCATGTTTTAGGGCGAACTCTTGGACCACTTCGCGTACCACGTCTCGCGATTCAGGGCTGTTCCATAAACAATCTTGCAGCAACAGTAGATCAAGTGGGTTGATTTCATCGCGGCCATTAAAAAACGCGCTCGCTTTTAGCAATTTCACGGCTTTCTTCCAGCGGCGGTCAGACACATACATGTCGGTATTAGCGACATCGCCAAACTGAGCTTCGACTTTGCTTTCTAACATCGTTTTAAGCTGGAAAAGCTTCTCGAATGCATTATCGGTTAACGTCAGCTTGTCGAGCTGCTGTTGCCATTGATGATATTCTTCATCTGTTATTGCTAGCCCTTCTGGCACTTGCGCCTCTTGTGACGTGCCTACCGTCAACATCGACTTAAAGTTTTGTTTATTCTGAATTCGATTCACAAACACGCGCACCAACATGCGGTCATAGAGTGCATCCAAACCGCTGTCTTCATCTGGCAGTTCATTGGAAGCCGATACCAACAAACGCATTGGCACACGCTCAATATCGCTGCCATTTTTGAACGTTTTCTCATTGACCACTGTCAGCAATGTATTCAGAATGGCGGGGCCCGCCTTCCAGATTTCATCTAAAAATACGACTTGTGCGGTTGGCAAATACCCTTTAGTTAAGCGAACATAACGACCGTTATCTTTGAGTTCTTGAATACTCAGTGGCCCAAAAACTTCTTCAGGTGTTGAGAATCGAGTCATCAGGTATTCAAAGTAACTGCTATTATCGAACGCTTGGATAAGTCGCTTGGCAATTAAGCTTTTTGCAATGCCAGGTGGACCTAAAAGAAAAACACTTTCACCAGCAAGTGCCGCAAGGAGGCAGAGCTTGATGGTATGTTCGCGTTCATAAACGCCATCCGTTAACGCTTTAGCCAACTTGTTGATGCGTTCTGAGAGAAGCGCTTTTTCGGCATTTGAGGCAAATAAGGTTTGTGTCATACGTTCTCCGGCTGCTGAACTGGTATTGCGTTAACATTTTTATACACTTGTTATAACTTTGTTACAAATGTATTTTGTTGAATTCCCCTTATAGCAGATGCTTACCCCCTTCTTTAGCAAGCAATCAAAGTTTCCATTTATGAGATACAGCTCACTGAAAGTGCAAACGCTTTCGTCGTGTTGCAACATTTTTTGCTTTTGTTTCCCACCATTTGTGGTTAATGTCGAAAAACGTCAAAATGCGGTAACAGCTAGGGTTAATAACTGCATGAGCAAAATAATTCATAAATGGAAGCAAATTTCTCTGATTGAAGAAGAGGTTATGCTTCCTACAGGACAGGCAATTACGCACACCACAATCCATCACCCGGGCGCTGTGGTGATTCTCCCGATTACAACGGAAGGAGAGATAGTCCTTGTCCATCAATTTCGCCCTTCACTTAATAAATGGCTTTTGGAGCTTCCTGCTGGTACAAGAGAAGGCAATGAAGACCCTCTCTGCTGCGCGAAAAGAGAGCTAGAAGAAGAAACGGGCTATAGTGCAGAAAAATTCACCTCTCTCGGCCAAGTCACTCCCCTTGCCGGATTTTGTGATGAGATACAGTACCTATTTGTTGCTGAGAAGCTCAGCCAAACCAACCGTTACGAATGTGATGAAGATGAAGTGATTGAGGTTGTTACCTTGTCACTCCAACAACTCGAAGACAAGATTATTGATGGCACAATTACCGATGCCAAAACGATCGCTTGTTTAAGCAAAGCGCGCCTTTGCGGATATATTTAGGACTTTGACCAAGGAGACATTCATGGATTTTCGATCAGATACCGTTACACAGCCTACCCAAGCCATGCGAGAGGCCATGTTTAAGGCCCCCGTTGGGGATGATGTTTATGGTGATGACCCTACGGTCAATGAGCTTGAGGAGTTTGCCGCAGAGCTTGCAGGATTCGAAGCGGCTTTGTTTACCACTTCAGGCACGCAAGCCAATCTGCTCGGCCTAATGGCGCATTGTGAACGCGGAGATGAATATCTGTGTGGGCAGCAAGCACATAACTACAAGTACGAAGCCGGCGGCGCAGCAGTACTTGGGTCAATTCAACCTCAACCAGTCGAAAATAACCCAGATGGCACACTCCCATTTGATAAACTGGCAGCGGCGATTAAGCCAGATGATTGTCACTTTGCTCGTACCAAGCTGCTCAGCTTAGAAAACACGATTAATGGTAAAGTATTACCTCTGTCTTATTTAGCAGAAGCACGTGACTTCGTGAATAAACATAACTTGCAGATGCATCTAGATGGCGCTCGCGTTTTTAATGCAGCCGCTGCGCTTGATGTTCCGGTAAAAGAAATCGGTCAGTATTTTGATTCAATGACGATTTGTCTGTCGAAAGGTTTGGCTGCCCCTGTTGGTTCGTTACTGCTTGGTAGCAAAGAGTACATCGCAAAAGCACGTCGCTTAAGAAAGATGGTCGGCGGTGGTATGCGTCAAGCGGGTATTCTTGCCGCAGCAGGCAAACTCGCCCTTACCGAACAAGTGGAACAGCTAAAACAAGATCATACCAACGCAAAAACCTTAGCGGAAGGTTTAGCTGAACTGCCTGGTTTTTCAGTCAACCCTGAATTTGTTCAAACGAATATCGTATTCGCGAAACTTGATCCTCAAGTGGACATAGTAAATATCGCTGCGAAACTAAAGGAACAAAATATCACGATAACACCTGGAAACCCCATTCGTTTCGTGACTCATAAAGACATTTCAGCGCAAGATATCGACAATTTCTTATCAAGCATTAAATCTCTGCTTTAGTTTGATTTTGATCATTGAGCTTCCCCTAAGGGGAAGCTTTATTGTATCGATATGACTTTTTAGCGAATAGACAATCTTCATGTTCAGATTTGTACTTCTAACCTCTCTTATTTTCTCTTCCGCTAGCCATGCCGCGCCTTTTGGTGATGCTGATAAAGGTAAAATCAAATCCCCTAGCTGCGTCTATTGTCATGGTGCAACAGGCGTCGCAGGTAATGATGCCTATCCAAATCTTGCAGGTCAAAATGCCCAGTATCTATACGATGCGATGAAGTCTTACCAAGCAGGCGAACGTAAAGGGCCGCTTGCCGAAATGATGGGCGCACAATTAAGAATGTTAAATGATGAGGATCTTCGTGATGTCGCTGCATTTTATGCAGAACAGACGCAAGACAAATGATTTGTTTATCTCGGCTCACAACAAGAGCTTGTGAGCCCTCGACCCGAGCCAAAACATTTAACCAAACTTTGCTTGTAAAATAATCACAATGACTTCACTTCAAATATTTGATGAATTTATAGTTCAATATTTCCATCAATGTTGACTTTTTATTCTGTTTTATTGATATTTCATGCTTCATTGAATTTAACGTGAAGTAAGTTATGTCTCACACACATGCGCAACCAACGGACTCGGTTGCTACACCCAAATCATGGCAGATGCCAGATACCCTCATTTTGATCTTCATTGTTGGTATTCTCGCTGCGATTCTTACCTACTTAATTCCTGCTGGCCATTTTGACAGTCAGCAAGTGACTTATATGGTCGATGGTGCAGAAAAAACTCGCACGGTTATCGATCCATCTTCTTTCTCTTATGCAACCGACGAAAACGGTGAATTGGTTTACAACAAGGTTGGCCTGTTTGCTTCTGGTGGTGGCATTGGTTTAATGAACTTCCCATTCGAAGGGCTAGTTTCAGGCTCTAAATGGGGCAGCGCGATCGGCGTGATTATGTTCATGTTGGTTATCGGTGGTGCTTTCGGCGTTGTAATGCGAACAGGCACCATCGACAACGGTATCTTGCGCCTTATCGATAAGACCAAAGGTAACGAAGCGCTATTCATTCCAGTGCTATTTTTGCTGTTCTCTCTGGGCGGTGCGGTATTTGGTATGGGTGAAGAAGCCGTAGCATTTGCGATTATTATCGCTCCGCTTATGGTTCGCCTTGGTTACGATGGTATCACTACGGTAATGGTGACCTACGTGGCGACTCAAATTGGTTTCGCAACATCTTGGATGAACCCTTTCTCTGTTGCTATTGCACAAGGTATTGCGGGAGTACCTGTTTTATCCGGCATGACAGTGCGCATGGGGTTATGGGCTGGCTTTACGTTAATCGGTATCGCCTTCACCATGATCTACGCCGCTCGCGTGAAGTCAAACCCAGAACTTTCTTACAGTCACCGCACAGACAAATACTTCCGTCAGCAAGAGCTTGGCAATCAAGATTCTCGTTGGAATATCGGCGATACACTCGTTATTCTTACGGTTATTGCAACCACAGTATGGGTTGTTTGGGGCGTGGTCGCTAACGCATGGTACATCCCAGAAATCGCTTCTCAATTCTTCACTATGGGCTTTGTTGTCGCGATCATCGGTACGATTTTTCGCTTAAACGGTATGACGCTCAACTGCGCAGCCGATGCGTTTAAGGAGGGGGCGGCTATTATGCTTGCTCCTGCTCTATTGGTTGGTTGTGCGAAAGGTGTGTTACTTATCCTAGGTGGCGGTACGACTGATGAAGCGAGTGTACTGAATTCTATTCTGAACAGTGCTGGCGGCGTGATCAGTGGGCTTCCTGACGTAGCTGCGGCATGGTTAATGTATGTATTCCAATCTATCTTCAACTTCTTCGTTACTTCCGGATCTGGACAAGCGGCACTGACGATGCCTTTATTAGCACCATTGGCGGATATTGCAGGTGTCACGCGCCAAGTTGCCGTTTTGTCGTTCCAACTTGGAGATGGCTTTACCAACGTTATCGTCCCTACTTCAGCATCCTTGATGGCAACGCTTGGTGTTTGCCGCATCGACTGGGGTGATTGGGCAAAATTCTGCTGGCGATTTATCCTATTACTCTTTACCCTGTCGAGTGTCGTCGTTATCGCAGCTCACATAATGGGGTTTGCGTAAAACGAAATCAATTGGCACAAGGCGAGACACGTTCTCGCCTTATTAATACTCTTCGTATGGCGACGTTAAGGTTTTAGATTGGCTTATGGTTTTGGAGTGGTAACTTTAATGGCAACACAACTTCTCGATGACATGATTCAAGGTCATCAAGTGATTCAATCTCTCAATGTAGCAGACCTAGGTCCGGGTGAGCATAAGTTTTGGTTCCGCATCGCAACCAACGCGCTCTCTCAGTGGCAACATCTTCCTGTTTTAGTATTCAAAGGTGAAAAACCTGGCAAGAAAATCATGATCACCGCAGGGGTTCATGGTGATGAATATAATGGTGTGTTAGCAGCGCAGAAGACCGCTAGAGAACTCATTGGCACTGAAGTCGCTGGTACTGTCACGATTGTTCCAACCATTAACATGCCAGGTATGCTAAACCACAGCCGCGATTTCTATTCCGCAGACCCGGATGCGTCTCCTGCAAACTTAAACCGCTTTTTCCCTGGTGACCAAAACGGCAATGAGGCACAACGCTACTTATATGCATTGTGGAATGATCTGCTCAAGCCAAATGCTGATTTAGCCATTGACCTTCACACTCAAACCAGTGGTGCGGCCTACCCACTATACGTGTTTGCAGACTTCCGAATTGAGCAATCATTAGAAATGGCTCGTCTCATTAATCCTGATGCGATTTTAAATGATCCCGGAGATGCTGGCGTCCTTGAAACCGTTTGGAATAACCATGGTGTCCCAAGCATTACGGTTGAAGTGGGTTTGGGGCGCTACACAGAGCAAAAACTCATTAGTCGAACCGTATCAGGCATTTTAAATGTGTTGAAGCAGCATAACGTCGTAGAAGGTGAGATAGAGCCTATCACTTCATGCTTGGAAGGAAACGAGATCGTCAGTGTGAAAGCGACACATGGCGGCTTTGTACTACCTCATGTCGGTTTGATGGATTTTGTCGAGCAAGGCCAACTGGTTGCGATTCAATACGACAGCTTTGGCACTGAAGTTGAGCGCTACACCGCCCCTACAAGTGGTACAGTGCTCAGCCACAATGTGGAATCTATTCGGGCGCCTGGCTCTCTGATCGTTCGTTTGATTAAGTAAACCATAACCGTTTGTCGATAAATCAACCTTTCGACGCTCACTCAAATTTATATAAGCCCCATCACGAGTAATCACAAATGATGGGGCTATATTTTTGATTACATGAAGTTACAAGGTAACAAAATATTCCAAGCAAAACTCAAAACCGCTAGACAGAAACTCCGCTTCTGTTGATTTTAGAAGTCACATTGATGAACTTAAAACTGTCGTCCACTCTCTTGATCAACGAGAATTAGCTCATCTAACGCGAAACCTTTCTCTTTAGCAACCTGCTTAAAACGCTCCAGGATTTTCTCATCAACGTTGGGTGTTCTAGACAATAGCCACAAGTAGTCGTGGTTGTAACCGGAGACAAACGCATAGTCATAGTTTTCACCTAGCTCAAACACAATGTAAGAAGAATAGATTGGCCCAAAAAAGGAGACTTTTAAGTGCCCAACCGTTTCGTCTTCAACAAAATAAGCTTTACCTTCAGCTTCGGACCACTGTTGATCTTCTTCTGAATATCCGCGGTTTGTCACCTTAACCCCACCATCCTCGCGAAGCCGATACTCGGCCGTAACGTTGGATAGACCACGCTCAAACGAATGATCGAGCCGTGCGATTTCGTACCACTTGCCTAGATAAGGCTCTAAATCAAAATTGTTAACTGGCTCCACCCCATCAGGTTTAGAGGTACAGCCAAATAAAGTAACAAGTGATAAAAGTAATAATGTTTTTAGCGATTTCATACAACACCTAAATTTGATTTAGTGATTGATTTTACTGTAGAAGGTAGCAAATCGATCACTAAGTCGCACCACTGTCCCATAGGTACGTAGCTACACATCACAGTTCTTCATTATCAATAGCATGCTGAACACCAAAACCTCGTTATGTCAGCAATTCCCTAACAATATTGTTCTATGTTTTACTTACAAGTTGGTCATACTTGTATATTTTGTCAGCATTTAACCGTATGCATATAGAAACTTTGCACAATATAGACATACGCTGTCATATCACCCTCCTATAATACGTCGCGATATAGACAGAGGTTATTGTTATGAAATTAAAAACAGTGTCAGTTTGTGCACTTTTGGTATTGCTTGCGGGTTGCCAGCAGGAAAACCCAAGCCAAGCGACACAATTAACAACCTCGGCAGATGTATGTAATACACAAGGAAACATGCCAGGTGGGTGGAATGAGTTTAATGCTACCCCTGATGCACAAAAGGCAATGGCTTTTGTTTTGAAAAGAATGGACACAATAGCGTCGTTCAAACAAATACTGAACGTTCACGCGCAAATCGTTAGCGGCGTCAACTATGCCATTGAGTTTGAATTGGATGATGGCTCTATTTGGAATACAGTTGTTTATCGCAACCTAGATGGTGAGTATGCGATTACCCAATCGCCAAAAGAAGGCCACTTTTGCGAACAGTAGCGATTAAGTAAGAAAGCCCCTAGGTAGGGGGCTTTGGGTTTTGTGATAGCAACGGAATTAGACAGCGAAGCTACATTGAGATTTGACCGATACTGTCGAACCGAGTCTTGATGGTTCAACATCAATCCTCTGCGCCATTTGTTCTTTTAACTCAGAAACGTGAGAAATAACACCGATCATGCGTCCAGTCTGTTGTAAATCCACTAACGTTTGAATGGCGAGATCCAAAGACTCTGGGTCTAAACTACCGAACCCCTCATCAATGAATAAAGTGTCTAAACGGATACCACCACTATAGGATTGCACAACATCCGACAAGCCAAGCGCCAATGCAAGCGCTGCCATAAACGATTCACCACCGGAAAGTGTTGCAACATCACGTGTTTTTCCTGTGTAGCCATCTTCAACCATTAAGTCTAAGCCGCGACCCGCAGCGCCTTTGAAGCCCTCTGTTTTTCGAGCAAGAATATAGCGCCCTTTACTCATGAGGCTTAAACGTTGAGAGGCCTGAATCAATACATCATCCAACAGTACACCAAGAACAAAGCGATGTAGGCTAACCCTGCTGCCTGTTTTACCGCTGGCAACGTCGTATAACGTACCAAACACTTTGTACTCTTCTTCTAACTTGCTATTTTTCTCATGCAGCGTAGCAATATCTTTACGAACTTTTTCAATTCGCTCAAAGGTTGAGCGCGTGGTATCGAGCTGATTCCTTACTTCAATATACTGCGCCTGCAGAGTGGTTAAGCTGTCGTTAAGTGAATCCAAGTCCGGTCTTTCAAGCGCTTTCAATGCATGGTTTAAATCATGTAGTGTTTGTTCAAGCTTGGTTTGTGTCTGTTTGAAGTTGTCTATTTCTTTCTGCCACGCTTGAAGCTCATCATCTGTCACTCTGCTATTTAGATAACTGCTTTCATCCTCAAATTTACTCGCCTGTAATGCCTCATTCCACGCTAATTCTGCTTGGCTAAGCTTTTGTTCTGACTCAGATAGCCACTGCTTGTTCGTCACTAACTGACTTTCAGCATTCGATTGCGCTAATACCGCTTGCTGCAAAGCGTTTTGCGCCTTTTCTAAACCTGTATTCAAGGTCAGAATTTGCTCTTTTGTGAGCAAAATGTCACGCTCAAGCGCATCAACGGAACTGTATTTCGGATCAATGGAAGATTGTAATTGAGTCAATTGTTCTTGGTTTGCTTGAACGGTTGATTCATTTGCCGCCATTTGATTCTGCAGCTCATGAATTTTATTTTCACCCACTAAGCAGCGTTGATTAAGCTGTTCAACGTTCTTTTCTAGCTTTTCAATATCAATAGATTGTAGACGTAGAAGTTGATCATTAAGCGCCTGCAACTCAGTTTGAACCGTCGAGATCTCAGATGCTGCATGCTCACCAAGCTCTTCTTTCAACTGGTCGATTTGATTCTGATGCTGAATAATGACAACGTTATGTTGTTCTTGCTGATTACTTAGCTGGTTCAGTGAGGTTTGAGCTTCTCTTTCTTTCACTCTGGCAGCCTGAACTTGCTCTTTTGTAACGACTTCTTCAACAAACGTCGCAGGGTTAGGATGCGCTTGGCTGCCACATACCGGACATGCTTCACCTGCCTTTAGTCGCTGCGCTAATACTGCCGCTTGAGCGTTGTGCCACTTAAGCTCTATCGTATCAGCGGCTTGTTGACACTGCATATAGCGCTGACTGGCCTCCTGTAATGACTGCTGCTTGCTTACGGTTAACGCCGTGAGTTTAGAGAGCTCCAAAGTAAGACCATGCAGCTTTTGTAGATCCTGTAGTAGTCGTTGTTTTTGTTTTATTTCCGCATCGATGCTGCCAACAAGCGCAACATCTACTCGGGCTTGCTCTAGATCTTTCTGGCCCTGTTGCGCCTGAAACGCCAACTTGTCTTTCAGCTCTATGTACTGTTTTAACGTTGCTTCAAATTGTTGCTTTTGTTGATGACCTGCCGTTATTTTTCTTTCCAAGTTGGCTTTTTCAACCAACTTGTCTTTCATGCTTTCAAGTTGATACTGCAGTTGCGTTAACTGTGGGACTTTTGCCGCGGCTTCTTTTGCACTTTGCTGCAAGTTTTCTTTTTCTTTCGTAACAGCATTGGCTTTATCAAGGCTCTCTTTCAAAGCTACGATTTTTTGTCTGAGCTCTTGAGTTTGAGTTTTTGCATTTTGTAATGAGACGTAGGGTAATTCTATCTTATTGGCATTTTTAGCATTTTCTAATTGCTGTTGACGAACTTTTATCGAGTCTGAGTGTTCTAGATGCAGCTTGAGTGCGTTTTCTGCTTGCTCTCGTTTCGAAAACTCTCCATTAATAGTTTCCGCTTTTTGCAATTCAGATTTAGCAACATTTAGCTTATCTAACGAAGCTTGTTCTTTCTTTCTATCGACCTCTAGCTGCTCAGTTGCTTGTTCAAGCTGGTGTAATAATTCCTGCTCTGAACTCACTCCTGCAACTTGTAAAGCGCCTCGAATTTGATTATCAAATTCATCTTTCGCTTTACTGATTGCGCTCGCTTTATCTTTGAGCGCGTACTCAATTTTTTTATATATGTCCGTTTGAAAGAGCTGACCAAAAATTTCTTCGCGCTCTTTAGAACTAGCAAGCAACAGCTCCCGGAATTTTCCTTGAGGCAATACCATTACTTGGCGAAATTGCGTTTCATTCAAACCAATAATATTGCTCACTTCTGTTTTAACTTGAGTCGTCTTGCTAGTGATGAGCTTTTCGGTCTCGCCGAGTTCATAAAGAGCCGCAGTGTGCTTTTTTACCGTCATCCCTTCACCACGCGCTTTGGGCGCTTCCTGCTCTGGAGATCGCACAACTCGGTATTGTTTGCCATGTAACGAAAATTCTAGAACGACTTCGGTTGGTAAGTCTTGCGCCGATAAGTCACATCGCATCTGGATGCCTTGCCGCTCATTACCGGTAGTTTCACCGTAAAGGGCAAAGCAAATGGCATCTAAGATCGACGTTTTACCTGAGCCTGTAGGACCATTAATCAAAAACAGAGGGTTACGGCCAAGCTTTTCAAAGTCAATGACTTCGGTTTTTGCAAACGGACCAAAGGCTTGCATGGTAAGTTTAATTGGTTTCATCTTTGGTCCCTATTGCTGTGATAATTGCTTAATAATGTCAGTAACGGCTTGTTCTTGCTCTTGGGATAATTGACTATCTTGTGCCTCAATAAAAAAGTCTCGGAACATATCAATTTCGCTTCGGGCCAACTTTGCTTGCGCCATTTCCTGCTCTACCCCAATTAACATACCCGGTTTCTCAAGATGTAAAACGTTTGGATACACTGAACGAAGCTTTTCCATTGGATTTAAAATCGCATGTTTATCCATCAAACGAACTAACAAATAATCTTCATTTTTAGGGTCAGTCTTGCCCTGCTCTATGACTTTATCTAGCTCTCCCTCAACAATGCGCATTTCATGAGGGGCAATTAGCTCAATATGTTTAGCAGAGACAAATCCTTTCTTGTCTAGTTCGACTAACGTGAAGCCTTTCTTCTGGTTCTGTTCACCAAAACTATACTTCATAAGTGAACCAGAATAACGGATATGCTCTGCGCCTTTCTTCTGAGGCTGATGTAAATGACCAAGTGCGACGTAGTCGAAATCTAAGAAATGCTCATGACTTACGCGATCAGAGCCACCAATAGATAGTGGTCGTTCAGAGTCAGACTCAATAGCACCATCAACAAAACAGTGGCTAACGAGAACACGCCTTTGCTCTGAAATGAAATGCTCTCTTATTTGCTCTACAAGCAGTTGATGTGCCTCATCATGAGTTGATACCGAGGTTTTGTAGGCAAATCTGACCTGTTCAGGGTCGTTATAAGGCATGCCATAAAACGCTACCTCACCCGCAGAGTCCGTTTTTATGATGATGGGAGTTAGCATATCTTCAAAGTTACTAACAATATGAAGGCCTGCATTTTTCATTTGCTCTGAGCCAAAACCTAATCGTTCTGCACCATCATGGTTGCCAGATATCAATATCATCGGTGTTTTCAGTTCAGTACAAATACGCTTCACGACTCGATTTAGCAGTTCTATTGCAACCGTTGGTGGCACCGAACGGTCATAAATATCTCCCGCCACTACAACGGCATCGACGGGGTTGTGTTCAATATAGTTAATCAGTTGTTCGAGTACTGCTTGTTGATCTTCGAGTAGTGATACATTGTGGAATTGTCGACCAAGATGCCAATCTGAGGTGTGGATAAACTTCATTCGAATTCACTTTCCGCCAAATCTTTAAGCAAGGTTTGCTCCTGCAAGAATCCGAATTTCAGCCGTGTAAACATCAGAGTATTACGTGACTGGCTGAATCTGGCACAAACCAAAGCTCAATTTATTTAATTTGGGTTAGGATATCTTGAGTCGAACAGCTTTTCATGTAGTTTATGTTCTATGGTTCACTATTTCACCGGAAAGCGAGAAGAACGTTGTATAAACACCTTTTAAGCAACATTAAGTGATGGTCTCGAGTAAACATAACCGTCACATTTAAACCATTAAAAGCCAACGTTTAGAAGGGACAAACTAGATCCAGAACTACTCGTTATGCCAATTGTATAGAACTCCCACCGTATAACCATCTGGCTCGATATCAGCTTGCAAAACGTGGAAGTCTGAGTTGAGGCTACTTCTTTGATGCTCCTCAATCATTAACACTTTTAAAACACCTCCGCATGCGCCCAGCCCTCCTAGTTTAACATCAATAAATTGATACTGAGTTTGATCGGTCACCCAGGGAGACAAGAGTTGCATAGCATTTAACCATCGAGGCTCATCTCCATCAATGGATAAATGCAACTCACTAAGTGAGTGATCACACCCTACTCCAAGTTGTTTAAACACTTTATCGACAGCAATGCTTTGTTGTTTGGTATCTAAATCAATTCTAACATCATCAGTAACAAGGCCGGACTGTTGAAAAAAGCACTTCGTCAAAATGATCGAGTTTTGAGATTTGGCATGCTCTTCTGCATCGCGAGCAATTTCTATAGCCAGTATCCAAGTTGCTTGTGTTTCGTTAACTTCACGGTTTATCCGATTTAGCGCCATCAAGAACGCCGCTTGACCATAAGGATAAAAATAAATTTCTCTATTGGCAGAGTTACCAAGGATAAGAGAAAACTCGTTTATCAATGCCTTAAGCAAGCTTTTATCTACCGAAGACGGTAAAAGAACGCAGATATTCCCTTTGATATCACTTTGCTCCAGTATCTCGCGCTTAGAGCGCACAAGATTTAATATCTGCTCATACAGTGATTGATCAGGATAGGATCTTGGTGTTTCTGCGGGCAATCTAAAACATTCGTTAGCTATCTCACGAACAGTGTATGGCCTGCCATTAATAGCAAGAAGATGAGTTTGAAATGCGAGTGGCATCTAGCCTCCGATTAAAACCGTAGGCATGCCAGACAGAATTTTACCACCATGAGACGTTGAATCCCCGACCCTTGCCGCTGGCTTACCGTTGATTGTAACGCTAGAAGAGCCTGCTGAGATGCTATCCGGAGGACCTATACATATAAGCTTATCTCCCTGCCTAGCCGCTGGAATGCCGCCAATTGTCACGTTTGGCGAGCCAACTACGACGGGGCCACCTACATGAGGAATTTTTCCTGTTTTTTTAGGACAAAGATGAAAGCTGCCCAATATCGCGGCTGGTTTACCCACTTTAAATCACCTTAGTTCAATGAAATTTGCCCAGCTTTAAGAGCGATAGCAGAGCCGTTAATAGATATTTTATTGCCTTTGATGTTGATTTCTCCGGAACTAGACATCTGAATCGAAGCGCCACCGACTTTGATCTCGATACTCTTTCCTGCATTAAAAGACAACACTTCACCCGTTTCATTAGAAAAGTTTTTACCTACTTTCAAGGTCGCATTCTTGCCAATCTCTTGATTGACATCATTCGTCACTTTTTCGGTTTTACTGTTTTCAACGGCAATATCAACACAGTCTTCAACTAGCATTTGGAAAAGTTTTTCGGCATGAAGATAGATGTGTTCTTCACCGGGTTTGTCATCAAAGCGCAACTCATTAAAATTAGATGTGCCTTTTTGTACAGAACGCGATTTATAACCACTTTGAGAGCTTTGCTCTGGTAACGTGTAGGGAGGGAGTTGACTACCATTGTACAGTGACCCCGTAACAATTGGCTGGTCAGGATCGCCATTGACAAACTCGACGATGACCTCTTGTCCTACTCTAGGATGAAACACCGAGCCCCATCCGTTACCCGCGATATTTTGCGCAACACGAATCCAACATGAGCTGTTTACATCGTATTTACCAACACGATCCCAGTGAAACTGAACTTTAATACGACCGTGTTTGTCTATGTAGATTTCGCCATCTTTGTTTCCCGTTACCACTGCGGTTTGCAAACCTTTCATCTGAGGTTTCGGATAGTTCACTGAAGGGCGAAGGATTGTTTTTGAGTCAACACAACTAAATGATACTTTAACACCTTGCGCAGCAGTGCCACCTTGACCAGTCTGATTATAAACAGCCGCAGATAAAAAAACGGAGGACAGTACGTATTCTTTGCCGACTCGAGACTTATCTTCATGCTTTTTAAACTTAAAGCACTTTCCCACACTGAACGTTCGACACGTTGCCTCGCCACGGCACAGATATGCGTTTTGCTGTAGTGCTTCTATAGCGTGCGTGTTTCTAAGTGCGTATTGGTCATCACTTTCCGTTTCACCCATGTATTCAAAATACTCGCTTTCAGGCACGGTAAAAAAATCACTTTCACCCTTGGCAGTATTTTTAGGATTAGACGAAGGCTTAAGCATGTTATAGCCAGACTTTTGGCTTGCTTTAGTCGTCAAAACTTGGGTTTCATGCCAAGAAGAAATATGGCTAGACTTAGCTGTACCTGTATCAAAATCGACTAAAAACTCTGTACCCGGCTTATAGAAACTGATGTCGTCAAAAATCTTAAGCGTGTGGACAGACTTAGTGTGTGTGAAACAGAACGATAGCCCTTCTTCTGACAATAAGCGTCGGACAAATTCAAGGTCTGACTCTTCATATTGCACTTTGTATGTGTATTTAGGGTACGACTTAGTTAACTCAAAACTAAAGGCGACACTATGCTCCGAGAGTACTTCGGAGATAATTTCTTTTATATCTTTATGCTGAAATATTCTGCAATTTTTTCTGTAATCGGCGAAACGTAATTTAGGCTCTATTAATAACTCTATATTTTTATAATTCTCACCATTATGAGTATTAGAAACTCGTTGCCCTTCTAATCTTGCAGCAGATACATAACCATGTATATAACGAGGTTTTGAAGAAACATCCTCACTATTTTCAAGGGTAATTGTTACTTCTTTACCAATTATTTCGTTTAACTCACTTCGTTGATCATTAAAGTAAGCTTTAGCACGCAATGAAAAAAGTTCTGAGATCTCTTCTCTATACTCAAATGAGTTTAGTATGATGGCATCTTTTCCGAATGGAGAGGAAATTCGGATGAAATTGTTATCTTGAGTTGCTCTTTTCATTAAATACTTCTTTCAAAAAATGCGGGGGAATATTCCCCCGCATAAAAATTACATTTGTTGACCTTTAACACCGCTGTAGCCGTATACCAATGGCGCAGAAGTGTTGTTTTTATCGTCAGTAGGAGTCACTGTCATCATCATTTCAGTGTAAGAAATAGTGATGGTTTCAACTGGACGATCATCCTGGATAGAAACTGAGTAGTTAGAAATCATCGCATCAGTCAGTTCGATCTTCATGATTTCTTCAACTTTCTCACCCTGCTTAGTAATATGGAAAACCGCAGGTTTACCTTTACCAATTGTCGCTTCTTTAAATAAGTCAGGAGAAGAACGGTCTTGAAGTTTAGTGATAGTCAAATCATATAGACGAGTAGCGCTCGCTTCACGGTCCATCGCTGTACCAGTGTATGATGAGATCTCACGACCTACACTCCAATCTACAGATAGTAGTGTAATCAAATCTTTATATTGCTCGGCAGTTGCCTCACCCTTAATATCTGCGTATTTAAGATACGTATTAGACTGCATGCTAATCTCCTATAGCATTATTAATTGACATATATCGTAGTAATTTAATTATCTGACGTTTGATGATAATTAGTGATTAATGTATCAAAAACTTCATTTTAAATACGCCCTGTTATATCTTTAAATAAGACTTAATTTAATCGTTTTTTATAAAAAATAATAGTTAATATGAACCAACTCCCAATTATTATTGAGAGTGTAAAGGATGTTAAACTATTGAGACATCAAGTCCACTAGTTGTACCTTTAACAATAATTTCATCAAACGTCTTATCATTAAGAATTGCATGCAATATTTCATGAGAAATCTTAGGAAGTAATGTGTTTTCTATGGTTGTCTGTACCACACGTGCACCGCTCCCCGACTCATTACTATTGTCTACAATATCATTAATTAGTTCTTCATCAAAAAATAGGTCAGCGCCGTAATTTTTACGAATGCGATTCGTAACTTTGGCTAATTTTAATTTTGTTATTTCTATCAATACTTCTCTTGATAGAGGAAAATAAGGTAATACATTAACACGTCCTAAAAATGCAGGTTTAAAGTCAACCAACAAATCGTCACGCAAAGCATCTTTTAGTGCTGAAGGTTCTGGAGATAAATCAGGATCAGAATACAACGACATCGTCGTTTCGGTCCCTGTATTCGCGGTCATAATAATAATAGTGTTTTTAAAATCTATATCGCGACCTTCACCATCTTTAATTGAGCCTTTATCGAATACCTGATAAAAAATATCTTGAACTCCAGGGTGTGCTTTTTCCATTTCATCCAAGAGAATCACACTATAAGGTTTGCGTCTGACGGCTTCAGTAAGTACACCACCTTCGCCATACCCAACATAACCTGGAGGCGAGCCTAATAATAAGGAAACTTTGTGCTCTTCTTTAAACTCGGACATATTGATAGTTGTGACATTCTCTTCACTGCCGTACACTTTCTCTGCAATAGCTAAAGCAGATTCAGTTTTACCCACTCCACTTGGTCCCGTGAGAAGAAATACACCATTTGGTCGTGTCTCATCCGTGAGCTGTGCACTGGCAGTTTTTATCACTTCAGACATGACTTCCAAAGCGTGCTCCTGTCCGACAACTCGTTTACACAAACTCTCTTTCAAACTCAGTACTGCTTGGATTTCATCATCCTGGAGTTTGCCCAGTGGTATCCCGGTCCAATCTGAAATTACTTCTGCAATAAGCGCTTCATTGACATGCGAAAATACTAATGGCTGCGAGTTAGCGGAGAGGCTACTTTCGAGCTCCTGTAACTTGTCCCTAGCAGTCTCAGAACCCTCCTTGATTATTTGAGCTCTAAGTGACTTAGCTTCACTTACCCACTCTTTTTCTTTCTCCCACAGCGTCTCTAGTTCAACTATTTCACTAGATAGAACATCAATCTCTTTTCTGACATCTTGCAACTGCATATCAAGAGGTGTACCTAGCTGACTTTCTTGGCTTAGGTGCTCATACTCAGCTTGCTTGGCTTTTAGTTTATTCCTTTTCGCATCTAGACCTCCCGGTGTAGACGATTGACTTAACGCAACTCGCGAGCAGGCTGTGTCTAAAACAGACACAGCCTTATCTGGCAGTTGTCGGCCATTAATGTATCGAGCTGAGAGTTGAACGGCAGCATTGAGAGCCTGGCTAGTGATGTGGACGTCATGGTGTTGTGCCATTACGTCAAGTAAACCACGTAACATCTCGATCGCTAGCTCCGGCGCTGGCTCGTCGACCTTCACTACTTGAAAGCGTCTGGTAAGAGCCGCGTCTTTTTCAAAATACTTTTTATATTCTGCCCAAGTTGTTGCTGCGATCGTCCTGAGTTCACCTCTCGCTAACGCTGGCTTTAGAATATTCGCTGCATCACCTTGTCCTGCTTGTCCCCCACCACCAATCAGACCATGTGCTTCATCGATAAACAAAATAATGGGTTGTGGTGCGTCGTTAACTTCTTTCACAAGGTTTTTAAGTCTGTTTTCAAACTCACCTTTCATGCCAGCACCAGCTTGCAATAACGCCAGATCCAAAGACTTAATCGCTACATTTTGTAGAGCAGGAGGTACATCGCCATCGATAATCTTTTGCGCCAAGCCTTCAACAACGGCTGTTTTTCCAACGCCAGCTTCACCAGTTAGAATCGGGTTGTTTTGTCGACGTCTTAATAAGATGTCGATCATTAAACGGATTTCATTGTCTCTACCAATAACCGGATCTATCTTACCTTCCCTAGCCTGCTCAGTAAGATCTGTTGTAAATTGATTCAGCGCAGAATTCGCGTTTGATTTCCCTAGGTCATTCGATCCTGATTGACGCGTATTACTTTCTTTAAAGTTCAATAACCGAGATGGTTCTATCTTGTTTAGCTCAGGGCTAATCGAACCAGCCATGTTGACTAACGTATTATCGGACAAGTAGGCAAATAAAAGATGAATGCAATCCAACTGCTCCTGATTGAATTCAATCGTTGCCGATAGCAAAGCATTTTGCATCACAGTCACTGTGTGAGCTGAAAGACCTGGGACCGATTGACATCCCGTTTTGTATTTTTCAAGTGTCTTTTGAAGATCAGTTTCAACCTTGATTTTATCGACATCAAATTCGTCGAAAACTTCCGAGTAAATATCGGCAGGGTGTTGAATAATCGTCATTAACCAGTGAGACATTTCAATACTGTGATGGGTTCGAGAGCTTGCCATCGCAGCTGCTTGTTCAAGTGTTTCCTTAGCCTGAGGAGACAATCTTTCGACCAACGCTGAAAGTGAGAGTGAAGCCATTATGTTTCCTTTAAATAGTAATTGTTATGGTTCGATCTTTTGTGCGTTTATGTTTTTTAAGTACAGAACCAACACCTAACTGACCATGTTTTTTTGATAAACAAACTTGAGGTAATAAACTATGTTTGGTGGTGAGCTGCCATTTCACTTGCTTATGCTTACCAATAAATTCATAAGCCGCACGTTTAATAATTTCTACATTTGGATGGTTAGGCAGTAATTTACTAACCAGATCTTTGTGCTTTGGCAGAAACTCGATCGTTGTTCCTGCGTTTATATTCCAAGCTTTCGAGCCTAAGGATGCTCCGGAACCAAGTTGAGCAAACTGCCCTTCTGGCATAGTTCGAGATGAAAGACGTGTTTGCTCTTCTTTTGCAAGATGTAGCCACTGCCCTTGAAACTCATGAATCTTTACTTGGCATCCAGATAAACATTCAAGAACACTTTTTAGTCCAGCTTTACTTCTCGTCGGTGAAGCAAAAACACCACCATAGTGCAGGGACAAAGAACTACCCTGCCCAGTTAATGCCGATTTACAATCTTCTAAAGGTGAACGTAATCCCTGTGCATGAGCACGAGACTGAACGGTCAATTGACTTAGTTGCCAGCATCGATAGTAAAGAGACAGTAAACGATGGTTAAAAATATCGTAGAAGTCCACCATTGCTGTATCGCCTTCTTTTTGACGATGCAAAGCTAACTCGCTGTAGTGCTGAGGAAGCACCCCCTGCTCACCCGTTAGGCCTATCAGATTAGTTTCTAGTGCTAGCTTGTGGCTATCAATATGTTTCAGATCGCAAAGCTGCGCATTTTCAAAACCTAACGATGGGTTGACCTTTAGGTTTAGTTTTTCATGCTTAGGTAGAGCATCTGTCCCTATTTGTGCCTCGGCTTGCAAGATCTCGTGTTCGATAAGGTGAATTGCTTCAAACAACGGATGTTGCTTTAGATCTCGATAAAATTGCTCCGCGATCATAGCAACACCTTATCGCCAGTTAATGCAGGCCATAAGTGGAAGGGTTTTCCCGTTGACTTAAGTCTTATTTCTAGCTGCGTAAAAATGTTAATTTCAGCATATTGTGCAAAGTAAACGGATAAAACACTACCTAGGAGGAAGATTTGCTCTTTAGGTAAAATTTGATCAGAAACCGTCAAAATGATTTTTATACCGTGCGCAAAACCAACTTTACCTTTCTGACTTACTCTGCCTGTAGTCGGCTCGAACTCTAACTTCGCTAAAGCATCAATTACCGCTTTCGTTTCTGCGGTCCCAGAAAATGCATAGAGATTCAGAGTTTGCTTCAAAGTTGTTAATCCATCTTCTTCGGTAAAGTGGTTTAAAGTTAGAAGCTTAGTTAACTGCCATCGTGTACTTTCATCCATTTCTGGCCGGAGGGTTTCTGATATAGAAACTAAACAACGAACTGACTCGAAGTTGTCATTTACTTCCGGCAAAGAGACTTTTGGAAGACCGCCTCCAAATGGAAGCTTCTGCGCTAAATTACGATTGCAGCACTCCGCTTCAACGTACATTAGCCAGTTTTCTCGGCTCTCTGGACTGAACAATTGATGCCTTTTATCAACAAAAGAAATGTAAGTTTCCCTGCCCGGTTCATCGTATCCACCAGCCCAATTTTTATCCTCACGTCTCATCAACCAATAAATTTCACTGGCGTTCATATAATGCGTGTGCTCACCAGCGTGATAACATGGCAGGTTGTGATACGTTTTGTTCCAGTTTCTCAATGTTACGTCAGAAATAGAGACAACCTCGTTACTCTCGGCTTCCTGGTATTGCGGTGATAAGTGGTAATCGTACTCGGTTGGTAGAATACGCTTGGGCTCCATAACACTTTTAAATAAGTTGACGACTGGCACACAACCAACCATCAAGCTCTCTTCATCCACTTGCTTAGGAAGCCAATCATCATTGGTATCAAAGTAAAAATACAGTTCAGCTTGCTCTCCAAGAGCTAGCTCTGATAATCCAAGTTCAGTGATATCAAAGAACATGAACTTCTCAGGAAAGTGCAGATACTCAACAAGTAATCTTGCTCCCGAAAAGCTTCTCTTACTGTATGGAACAACCTTCTCATCTTCTGAAAATCCCACTTCAATAAGATGCCTTTTCGTTAAAGAACGAACTTCTTTGCCACCCGCAACGACAGATAAACCAATTAGATTTTGAAATAGCATTTGGTAAAGTTTAAACGTCAACTGAGATTGCCCGTTTAAATAAAAGCGCAACCGTTCTAATCCCATGTCACTCAGAGATGTCTCTTCATCTTGGGCGGTGAGCTGGATTTTCAAAACTGAATGAGCATGGCTTTCCCATTGGGAGCCCACCGATTTAAGCGGTGCGTTTTTGAAAGCGCCAGAGGTCACATCAACAGGGTACATTCTGACCGGATAACAGGTTCTAAACTCGCATTCGTGGTATCCAGGAGCACCGATAACGACTCGCTCACCTTCTTCTACGTCAAAAAAAGAGGAAGTGGAGCTAGAGCAGTTCATCTTAATGACGGACATTGATGGAATTGGTGCGTGAAAATCCGGATATAACTGCCCCATCAAAGATTCAGTGAACTGAGGATAACTATTGTCTAAACTTTGTCTAATCCTTGCCGTTAGAAATGCACAGCCTTCTAGCAATCTTTCTACATGTGGATCGTCAACCTGCTCCTCACTGATACGGAGTCTCGCAGCGATCTTAGGATACTGCTCCCCAAACTCTTGTCCTTTGTGACGTAAATAAGCTAACTCGCGATTATAGTATTTGAGAAACTCTTCACTCATTTCGCTCTACTCAGTTTCATACCTAAATTTACCGGCTCTACTTCAGAATTGAATCGCACTTCATGAATGCTGTTATCGATTAAGCAAGTGGCGCTAATTTGTAACCTCAACACCCTATCAATAGCGTTTTTCTCGTCCGAAATCTGGACATAAGGATTCCTTAACCTCGGCTCGAACTCTTTAATTGCATCATGAACAATGTCACAGAGCTGATTCTGCCCCTCTTGGCTGCTATAAGGCATCGAGGAAAAATCTGGCAGACCATAATTCAATATTGAATAGCGAACCTCTAAAAGGTCATCAGGAATGTTTTTCCATCCGATACGACTATTTAACATAGACTCCAGATCTCTAAGCAAGCTGTTCAACATCTGTTGTTGGCTCGTAGGGAAGTCTTTTTCATCTCTAGTTGAAGGATCACTATCCATCAATTTGTCGAGCAGAGAAACGGTTAAAGACATGTTATTGTTACGCTATTTGTTTCGACTCTAACAATGTAGTCAAGTCACAGATTGGGAGGGCTGAATCACCAACTAGCCAACATTTTTGGCCTAAACCCACGAAGGATTCTTGCTCACCAAGCTGTTTCCAATCTGTTTCTCGACCTAGCTTTTGTGCGTCAGTTTCTGAGTCAACATAGGTCAATGGCATATGGCCTTCTCCTTCGCCAAGTCCGTCAATATCAAACTCTACAGGTCGCCAAATACTTTCTAATAAAGAGGTAGGTGCTTTTATTTCTAGCGCTTGAATGCTAGAAATTGGAACAAGAAAATAGTTACCCGCGGTGGAAAACAGTTCAATGTAACCACCTAAACGATCATCAATATCCCTAGCATCTTCATAGTTTGTACCGTTTATGTTAAAACCTTTAATAGTACGATGCTCTTCAATGCTATGCGCTAGGTGTGACGCTTCTGCATAGTCTTGATTTTTGAGAGCGAGGTTAAAGCGAACAAGCTCTTTAGTGAATTCCTCGTCACCTAATACCTTGGCACTAGCCGCACCGTCGATAAAATCTTTTCTAGCCTGGGCCGCTTTCACTAAATGTCGCAACTGACTTGCACCAGGTAGATACTCAGGAAACAATTTGATCGATTGCATAAGTTGCTCATCCGCACGCTCGAAGTCTCCATCAATGCAAAGCAGCTCAATGAACGAGCTTCTCAAGCTTGCATCTTTAGGCGCCGCTTTAATTTCATCAATTAATAGCTCTAGAGCTTGTTGCAATTGGCCTTGGGACAAAGCATTTTTCCATTGGGTCATTGTTATTTCCTTACACCAAGTGCTCTGGTGATAATTCAGTAATTAATTTAATGCTAGATACCATTTGATCGAGCTGGAAGTGCGGTCGCAAATGGATAACAGAGTAATAGTGTCCTGGAGTTTCTCTTTTCTCTCGAACCGTAATTTTCGCTTCATTTAAGGGGTACTTCGCCCTAAGTTCATCAGATGCTTCATCCGACGCGGTAGTGTACTGATGCAACCATCGTTGAAAGTCTCGCTCAAGGCTTTCTGCATCTTGATATCCACCAATCTTGTCACGCCCCATAACCTTGAGATAATGTGCGACTCGCGACACACACAACGTGTATTGCAACATCGACGTGAGCTTTGCATTCGTTGAAATGTGTTTTTCTGCATATTGCTTAGGCTTGTAGAGAGATACATTCGAGGTCATCCCTACCATATCGGTTTCAGGTACAGGAGAAATAGAAATGAAACCGCATTCAGACAACTCTTGTTCTTTTCTCTCAGAGATCTTTAAGTTTAAAGGACATCTTTCACGGTCATTCTTGCCATTAACACGCATTTTGTTCCTAGTAGGAGCAACGATAATACCCTGACTATAATCCCCTTGCTTAATGCCTCGCATGTGCGTAAACCACCCATGCTCCTGAAACGCTCTAATTGATACGGCCGCAAAACAATACGCGCTACTCCCCCATAGCAAATCGCGATTAGAGTCGTAGACATGCTCTTGAAAGTCGAACTGATCGTTGCGTGAACCATCACTTTTATATGGCTGACGGAATAAAACATTCGGCGCAGTCAGGCCAATAAATTTGGTATCATCGTTGTCTCTCAAACTGCGCCATTTTGCGTAATCTGCCTGTTCAAATTGGGCCGCAATATCTCTTATCGCAGAAAGCTGTGAAAAACTGTCAACACCAAACATCTCCGGCGATGCTGACATAATGAACGGGCTGAATGCTGCCGCTGCAGACTGAGAGATCTTGCTGAGCACAGACAGATCTCTATCAAAATAATTTTTACTCGCATCACAACGAAGTTGATAATCGCCAACTACCACGCCAAAGGGTTCTCCCCCGGCCATGCCATATTCATTTTGATAGAGCAGCTTAAATAGTGCTGATTGGTCAAACTCGATGGCTTTTAGTGCATCTTTACTGACTTCATTCCATGTTGCCGCCAACACCTTGACTTTGACGGAGTCTGATGAGCGAGTGTCGACCTGTTCGCATAAATACCTCACGCCGATCCAACCTCTTTCGAGTTGTTGAAACTCAGGATGATGTATTATTTCGTTTAATTGAGATTCTAATAGCTCATCAATTCGGTTTATCGTGTTCATCACACTATGACGAAAACTGTCCAAATCTCTTGAACGCGTACCTTCTAGCCAAATTCGAGCTGACTCTAAAAGATCAGAAGATTCATTGAATCGAGTCAACCACGGGCTATCAAGCTCAGCATAGCCTCCTGTGCTGAATTCATGCTTTAGCTTACTGGGATCGCGAAAGTTAAGTGACACTGCTATTTCCATCTAGAACATAACGATTTGGTATGGCTGGCCCTACGACCAGCCAATTCATTTCTTATCCACCCGACTGAGGGATCTTTGCAACAAGTCGCAAAGATGTCGTCAATTCTTCCATTTGCAGCCAAGGCTTAAGCCATGCTACAGCATTGTAAGAACCTGGTGCGCCAGGGATTTCCTTAACCTGGACACGAGCATCTGCTAGAGGGTATTTCGCTCGGATCTCTTGACCACCACCCTCTGAAGCATTTACATAGCCTAGAATCCAGCGGTTCAACCAAGACTCAACGTCTTCTGCTTCCATAAAGCTACCGATTTTATCTCGAGCCATTACCTTCAAATAATGCGCAAAACGAGATGTCGCCATCATGTAAGGTAGACGTGCTGAAATCGCCGCATTAGCCGTTGCTTCTGGAGATTCGTGGTTCGCCGGTTTTTGACAGGTTTGCGCACCAAAGAACACCGCATAGTTGGTGTTTTTGTAGTGACAAAGCGGTAAGAAACCAAGTTTACCCAGCTCTGCCTCACGTCGGTCGGTAATACCAATCTCTGTTGGACACTTCATATCAGGATCGCCATCATCACTCATGAAGAAATGTGTTGGCAAATTATCCACTCGACCACCACCTTCTGCACCACGGATAGCTGTACAGAATCCATATTTTGAGAAGGCGTCTGTTAACTTAACACCAAGAACATACGAAGAGTTCATCCAACAGTAGTCATTATGCTCAGCATTGACAGCAATACCTGACACTGGATCTACTTCGAACTCTTCAAATCCAAATTCCTCAACTGGAGCAGTGGCTTGTCCGTATGGCAAACGAGCCAGAACTTTCGGCATAGTCAGGCTAACAAAACGTGAATCAGCACTCTCACGGAACGAACGCCATTGAGCGTATTCTAACGACTCAAAGACCTTGTCTAGATCGCGTGGTTTTGACAGTTCAGTCCACTCATCAAAACCAAATAGTGCTGGTGAGGCCGCGGACAAGAATGGGGAGAAGCCTGAAGCGGCTACATTTGACATTAGGCGCAGCGACTCAATATCCTCTGGGTGGTTGGTAAACTCATAGTCACCAATTAATGCACCATAAGGTTCACCACCTGCACTGCCAAACTCAGACTCGTAAACTTTCTTAAAGATCTGGCTTTGGTCAAATTCAACCGCTTTACTCAAGTCTTTATGTAACTCTTTCTTGGTCATACTCATCATGCGAATTTTCAGAGTAGAGCTCGTCTCTGAGTTCATCACTAGATAATTTAAACCACGCCAAGAACCTTCAAGTTTCTGTAATTCAGGATGATGCATTACTTCAGACAACTGATCAGAAATCTGTTTATCAAGTAAATTAATCGCTTCACGAAAAGTTACCGTTAGGTTTTTGTTCCAAGTAACCGTCCCTTTCATTGCTTCTTCAGTGAGCGTTTTAATTAGCTCTTCAGCACGAGAGGCTTCTGTCTGCTTAGTTGCACCAATAGCTTGATCTAAAAATGAAGTTGTTTGTTCATTAACAGTTGGATCTAACTGCTTTTCAGCTTCAGTCGTCATTATTCCGCTCCTTCAGTACTGTCTGACTTCGCTTGCTTGCCAAGATCTAACTCGCCCGCAAGTTTTGCCAGATTGTCTGTGTTGTTCAAAACATCCTCTAAGATGTTTTCAAGCTCTTCAGAACGGTCAACTTTTGTCATCAAATCACGCAGTTTATTACGCGTTTCCATCAGTTGGCGCAGTGGATCAACTTGATTTACGATCGCAGCGGGCTCAAAGTCTTGCATTGATTTAAAGTTCAAATCCACCTCAAACTGTGAATCGTCGTTCGCAAGCTTGTTCGCAACTTTGAACTTAACCGATGGGTTCATCTTTTTGAGCACATCATCGAAGTTGTCTCGATCGATCTGAATAAAACGGCGGTCTTTCAAAGGCTTCAACGCTTCAGTGTTTTGACCAGCGAAGTCACCCATTACACCTACAACAAAAGGTAGCTCTTTCTTAAGAGTTGTACCTTCAGTTTCAACATCATAGGTAATGTGGACACGAGGCTTCCGTACTCGTGACAGTTTCGAGTGGATACTCGTCATACCATTCTCCCTTTATTAATTTTCATTTTGTTCTGCTATGCCAACCAAACGGAAGTAGCTTTTCTTTGCATCTCCGTCGGAGATAAGTTCCGCCAGTAACTCCGGCAGAGGCATTCCACACCAACGAATGATCTGTTCGATGGAGTAAGAAACTGGTGAGTGAGGCTCACTCTCTCTGAAGAAATCAGCCACTTGCTGCAATTGTCTAATCGCCTGCTCTCGTGATTTCATGTTTGTCGCTAATAGTGCATCAGAACTTTGTGAACTCACTTGTTGTTCCGAAGAAGAAGATTCATCCACCTCCTCCAGTTCTTCAAACACAGCTTGTGGTTGATTAAAACGCTCTCCAAGGAGATGCTTTAATGCCGAGTGTATTGATTCAAGCCTTTTTGATATATAAGAGCTAGGAGTGACATCACCTACCGCTTCATCTAATCGCTGACTGAATTCATTAAATGACTCTGTGGCGAACTCCAGATCAGCGATTAGCTCACGATAAAAGGCATCAGAGGTAGATTTAACTGTAGTTGTAATATCAGATAGCTCTGTAGCGCCAAGATCGACTCGATTTCGGCGCTTATCTTCATCTAAACGCTCCAACTCAATAGCTTGCTGATATTCCCAGTAGGCATACGCTTGCTCAACGCCTACGTCAGTAAGCGGGATACAAGCAATAGGGAAAATAAGTGTTCCTTCGCTATCGATACCATTGAGGCCAGTAATCGCCGATATTCTTGTTTCAATACCATCCTCATCAGGCATTGGATAGAGATCATCCCAAAACTTCTCGATGAACTCGGTTGCGAGTTTGTACCCAACGCCCATACCACGAAAACCATGCAATCGAGTTAGAGCCTCTATAAGCCAAGCCACAAACTCTAAATCTTTAGATTGATTCGTAAGTATCTCTGGTACTTCTTCAATAAATACCCGCCATAAGTTACTGTGGGTATAAATACTTTCTTCTTCTATAAGCGCATTACGCTCTGCATTTCGCGCAGCCATACGCTGATCTTTTAATCGGTAATAAGCGGACTGTGGCGATACATCTTCTCTAGGATCAACACCTGTGGGATTCTCTTGAGATATAGGAGCCAACGCTTGTTCATACCAATCGAACATCTCACTATTCATAAGACCTCCCTCTAAGAAAAACGGGGATCGTCGCGTCTTCTCTCGTTACTGCTTCAAATTCTGTCTGCGCTTGGCGAACTTTGACTAACGCACAAGTAACGTTATCACTTGCACCTCTCACTAACGCCGAATGCATGAGCGCTAATCCTGCTTGATTTACTGAGTCCGCATACAATGTCCGGTGAATTTCATCACTCGTTAATTCTTTAGAAAGCCCATCACTACACAGAAGAAATTGATCTCCGTCAGCCAACTGACCCGAAACTTGATCAATAGTGATACTCTCATCTACCCCAACAGCTCTGGTAATAACATTTGCGAGAGGATGTGACTCAGCATCTTCAAATGCCAATAACCCTTGATCGACTAAATCCATAACTTGACTATGATCGCGTGTTTTTTGAGAAAAATGACCATTTCTAAGCTGGTAAATTCGGCTATCACCGACCCAAAGACAGTGGTAATACCCGTCCTGGATAAACAACAAAACGAGAGTTGTTCCCATCGTTTTACCGTCTAAGTGATTTTGTGCGTATTGATAAATTTCTAAATTCGCGGCTTGAACCACACTCCGGATATCATCGATATTGGTATTTGGGACATCCTGCATATGGCGCGCGATTCTATCCACTAGCATCTGGCTTGCTATGTCGCCAGCACTATGCCCACCCATTCCATCGGCTACAACCCAAATATGCTGCTCTGTCATATCTAAAAGAGCATCCTCGTTATAAGGGCGTACTTTTCCTGCGTGCGATTTAGCAAAGGTAAAATAGTTCCAATTCATTCTTCTATCCTACCAATTCCACTTTTTCCAACCGCCATCAAGCATGGCAGAAAATTGACCAATAGAAGGGAAACCGCTGGTCATAAACATACATGGTTCAACTAGAGTCGAGCCTTCAGTCCACCAAAAGCATGGCTTACTCAATTTTTCTTTAATGAGGTAATTCAAAAGTGCGCTTTGATCTGCTCCACCTTGATCATGAAAAATCGTAGATATTTGGCTTTGATAAAGAAACTTAAGAGGCCGCACTTCACTTTTTACATTCGCCACTAAATCGTTTTTTTCTTGCATGCTCTTATGCCAAACATCAAATACAAAGTCGTCCTCAAGTACTGCTAGGGCAAGAGATGCACTGTCCTCGGTCCAAGCTTTGTCCCCCCAATATTGCGCAGCTTCACCTTTTACGGCACGAGCTATAGTAAAGAAAAAGTATCTACCGCATGCATCTACACTAGGAATCATGCTACCAATGTATGTCGAGTCTTCTAAGTAACTAACATCCAGAGCAAAGTGCCACACAGGCGCGGTTAAAAAGTGCTCATTCCAACTTTCACCCAATTGTTCTCTGCTGACTGCAATAACAGCCTGCTGCCAGTCATGCCAGCGCTCTGAAAAATCTTGTGATAAGCCATCTTTCACAAAGTCTCCTTTTGCAGGCATTTTACCGATATAACCCCAGGCTGATGTTACAAGGTTCGTGGACATCTGAACCTCTCCATTTCATTTGACCAAAACGGATTAATAGCACTAGACGGAATAAGCTCTAGTTGCACCTTATTTCCCTTTAAATCAATCATAACTATGTTGTCTTTACGTGATTCTGGTCTTGCTTTAAGTGATTGATCTAACAGTTTGAATATGCCCCACTCACCTTCATAAGTATGGGCAATCTCACGTTTAGATTCTGGTGGTGTGAACACTATTCGAGTCTGATCTTGACCCGCAGGCCAGCTCAAGGATTTAGCTCGTGCTGGTCCATGCTTATAAACCAAATCTTGCTTACCTAACTCTAGAACAAACCGAGTAATGTGCTGATCCAGATACACTGGTTTCATACCGAACTCTACGCGCAATGAATTATCAGATTCAAAGAAAGACTGCCTGATACGCTTCGCTCTTTGAAAGACCATCAGCGTTTCTGGACGAACTCCAATTTCCTTTTCTAATCGCCAACGACTTTTCGAAGTATCGACAAACGGTTCAAGATACTCTTGGAAGAATGAGTCAAGCGTACCTCCATAACCAAAGAAACGTTTGAAGTCCTTCAGCCTTACTTCTCTGCTTGCATTTGGCTCGAATGGGTATCTACCCGCAATAGTCCGCTGATAAGGGCGCACCACTTGCGTAACCCAAAGCTGATTTAGATGATCTTTCGACCCGCTCTCCGCAAACTTAACTGACTCTTGAGAAAGTTCACCTAGCCATTGATTAAATGGCCTAGGCAAAAGTTCTTTAGCGCGAGCAAAGGAAGCAGCCACATCTTGTGTAACGGTCCCATCTAAAATACTTTTGTAAGCAATTTTCTGATTATTACCTGAGCTTGATAAATCGCTTAAATACGAGCGCAAGTTAACCATAGCTTGTTGAATATCATCAAAGTCTTGTTCGCCGAGACGTAAGATCTCCGAAAAATGAGATTCGACTTCTTTACCTGGCAGTGCAACATTGAAACCATTTTCTTCAGGCAAGTACATGTCTAGTCTATCTGCCGTATTCGAAAATTTAACTTTGGCAACCTTACCAGCGACTTCAGAAGTGGCCTTCTGATTTTCTGACAATGATACTTTCGACAAACCAACTTCTTTTTGGATTGCCCTCAACAACGATTCGATTGGTCTTTCAACTCCAGATAGAACTCTAGCTTGTTCTGTTGCAAGCTCTAGGCTCGGAGCCTGCTTAAGTTGAATATCTTCGATCAGAGTTTTCCATTCATTCACATAATCTTGATAGTATCGAGATTGGACTCCTTGAATAGCGCTATCTTGATCAATTTCATGAGCCTTAAGATCGTCACCATAAACCCAGTTCTCTTCCATTAGGCTTTTTACTGTACGGTTGATCTGAATCTGAAAAATGCTATGAAAGCCATTGTACGTATAAAAGCCCGAAATGCCTTGTGATAACGGCTTTCCACTCGCTCGTTCAAACTGCTCAAGCCCTTTAGGCCCCAAGACATCAGTCAAACGAAATGAAGGAACATGACTCTTCGAAAATTGTATCTTCATTCGCTGATAAGCACGTTCTGGTAGAGACATTTGTGTCAAAACCTCGCGAGCATTAGTCACGGCAGCAGTATTATAAGAAAAGCCTTGTCCATCATTCTCTAATAAATTTTGAGTGTGCTGTAACAGACCTTTTCTTAAGTCTATATTTAGTTCACCCGGATATTGACGTTCAAAATAGAAGTTAAACCAAGCCAACACTTCATCTTGTTGGTATTTGTCTGGATTAAATAACATCAAATAAGTTTTCAACGTTTCATACAAATACTCTCGATGCTGTTGATTACTTTCCATTTCCGTCACCAAGCTATCAAGAAGCAAGGGAGCGTAATATTGGGTCAACGCATCAGAATATGCATTGCTTGCCGCCTGTGAGACTTTATCTCCTTGATAAAGACCAAACCTTTTTACGGAATCAGCATCGCCGTAGTTGCTTTGCTTTCCTAGAGGAAGCGTCATCAATCGATTTAATGTCTCTACGGCTGAGATAATATCCGCCTCAAAATCTAGGCTCTCAGCACCAATCATTGCTTCAATATGGCCGGCTTGCTCATTGGTATCGACAATCAACTGAGAATTCCACTTGTAGCTCATAAGCCAAAGTGCAGACGCACCTAGCAGTAGAGAAGCACAGCCAATGTAAACACCTCGGCGCATCCACCCTGACTGCTTTTGATAGTGACGATTAACCGTTCCTAACAGTTGTTCCTTGAAAATAACCTTATCAAACAAGTTCTTCACGAAATAACTATGAGACCCTGTTTGGCTCTTTGCTAGAGCGAGGCGATTTAGTCCAAGTCCATTGGTCGATTCATTCATTAACTTATCGACTGGTAAGCCTTCTTGGACCGAGCTCAACATAAACACACCACGAATCAAGGCTGGCTCTTCAAAACTATTTTGTGCAAATATTTCCGCTAAAAATTCATCGAGGTTAGCTTGCAATACCCTTAGCTGTTTAGGAAATTCAAAAATAAGTGCTCGCTTCTCTAAATCATCTTCAGTTTCAAGGATTCTCAGCATTCGAGCATCAAGGCGCTCTAACATGCCATGAAATTCTTTATTGAATAAAGAAATAACCCCTCTTTCATCAGCCACTTCACGCGGAAACATGAAACCGAACAATTCCTCACGCTCTTCCTTACTTAGATCAGAGAAGAACTCATTGAAACCCGCAACTAAATCCATTTTGGTCAGTAGTACGTAAATAGGAAATTGCATCCCTAACTGATTCTTCAGTTCTTGAAGGCGCGACTTGATAGCTCGAGCATGAAGGCTTCGCTCGGTTCTTGTCTGCGACATCACACTGGCTAAACTGATCGTGACAATTGCACCATTAATTGGCCTTTGCGTTCTATATTTTTTCAACAACCCTAAGAAGCCGTGCCATGCTTTAGAGTCGACTTTTTCTTGACTGTCTTGTGTCGTGTACCGACCGGCCGTATCAATCAGAACGGCTTTATTTGCAAACCACCAATCACAATGACGAGTTCCACCGACACCAGCGATAGAGTCAGAACCAAGGCTATCCGCTAACGGAAACTCCAGCCCTGACTGCTTTAGCACTGTTGTTTTCCCTGTCCCTGGAGGGCCGATCAACACATACCAAGGCAAGTCATATAAGCTTCGCTTTCCTTTATGTGTTTTCGTTACTACTTTGACAGCTTGCTCAATACGCTCGCGCATTAAGTCAATTTCACTCGCCGCTTCTTTATCTGACTGACTATCAACCTCAAGTAACGTTTGAATACTTTCGTCTTCTTTAACTTTTTGCTTGTGCTGCTTAGTCACGTTGAATAAAGCCCACACAAACACCAGCACCAAAATCGTGACGAGTCGTTGGAAGTCGCTCTTTAGCGGCTCATATCCCGCTATAGTGATAAGTGGACCAACAACCCAAATAAAAATTGAACAAGCAGCGACACCGATAAGACCGAGAAACCACCTTTGAGTAAATATTCTGCCAATTTCTTTAATACGCATCTCTATCTACCTGTTATTAATTCGCGACAAGGAGGTCGATTTCAATTCGACGGTTAATAGCTCGGTTTTCGTCACTATTGTTTTCAACCAATGGTCTTGCATCACCCAGCCCTTCTGGTATGACTCGACCTTCTAGTGCGCTATTCGAGATAAGTTGTTCAGACATAGCAGTAGCTCGAGCTAATGATAGATGCCAGTTCGAAGGATATTTACTCGTGAAAATTGGCCTATCATCGGTATGACCTGTCACAATGATCTTGCCTTGGGTCGACTCCAACGTTCTAGCGAGTTTAGAAATTACGGGTTGGATATACGCAACAACATCAGCACTACCTGATTCAAATAGATCTTGCGACTTTAACGAAATTCTTACCCTGTCTTGCAACGGCTCGACGTTAATTAGCCCCTTCCCGATCTCGGTTGCCAGATACATAGAGATCCTTTCTGCAATTGGCGCTGATTTTGATTCTGACGTTGTATCTTGGTTAAGCTGTTGCGGTTGAACCAAATTGACTAATTGAGAAAAGGTGCGGTTGGAAGCCTTGTTTAGCTCATAGCTAAAATACATAAATATACAAACCAATAATGCAGCCGTTACGGAGCACACAACCCAGAGAGGAGCTCTGTCGGAAGCCTTAGAGCCATTCAAAATGTGTTGTTCGATACTATTGCTTAGCTCTTGAGGTATCCCTCTTCCGTAAGACTTAAGAATAGCGATAATCTGCCTTCTCAGTTTTCGGTGAGACTCCAGTCCGTTTTTTTCCAAACGATATTGGCCGAGAAACCCAAGCGATAGGCACACGTACATCAATTCAAGCAAATCTAAATTTGTATCTGGTTGCGCCATGCACTTATCAAGGTACTTAAAGAACGCCTCCCCACCCTGGCTGCTGGCATAGAAAGAACTAAGCAATGAGTCATGGCTCCAAAATGAATGCCCCCCCCCAATTAGTATTGAGCACCGCTTCATCTAACGAGCAACACAAACAGTAACGAGCCGTATCAATAGTGTCCAAATCAACGTCGTGGTGGCGTAGTCGGTTCTCATAATCTCTAAGTTTTTGTGCCAACGTCTCTTTTAGAAACAACGGGTCAGAATGAGTCGCTGTCGCTCGAATTTGACCAATAATGGATAAAAGACCATTCGCTTCTGCCAATAAAGGGTTGTTCCCATAAGCAACCACTGAATCGTTATTCACCAATTCAGGACTTTTTGAGATAACTACCGTATTATCCGCTGACTTTTCTGATGGTGGTTTCGGTGCGGGCGCTCTTCCACCCGGTGTTGGTTTTACGATCGTTTGTTCCATACTGAGCACACCTATTGACTAATACTCCACAGCTCAAGGTCAGCATTCGGAAAATGCCCCGATAAATGCAGCGCAATACCACCACTGTCTTTCAGCCTCATCCAAAACGGGCCTTTCTTGACTACTTCGAAGTAGACATAACCCGTTTGGTAAGGGATCTGCCTCGGTACTACACTCAATGGCGCTACGTTTATGCCATTAATCTGATTGTTGATCAGATCACGAATCTGCTCCGCTGGTCCAAACTTGAGCTGCGCCGGGACTAAACGTCTGATTTCATCTGTTGTCGTATCAGCTTTGACCGCAAGCACAAACTGGCATGATTCAAGTAAACGCTTATCTGGAAGTGGCGTCACTTGAATTCCATATTGTCGTGGCTCCAAAGGAAGTTTGCTTGCTGTTTGATCAAGGACAACGCTCAGATATTGACTCAGAACTTGATTCAATTCGCTATAAACACTTGATACATCTAAGTGATCGTATGTAAGTAAGCTTGGCATCCTCTTGGTTTTGTCAGAAAACGTAGCTAATTCACCAATATAACCTTTCAGGGTCGTAGCTAATTCCAATGGATGTAGCCTGTCTAGGTCACTAAAGTGCTTTAACATCGCCTCATACCTGTTCAACATTTGTAGCATGATGAAATCAACAGCAGATGCAGATGCGGCTTTGCCCTTAATCAATCGCTGCGCAATAACGTCGGCACGCATCTTTGTCATCGCAATAACGTTACGCAAGTAAGCCGACATAACTTTGTCGCTAAGTAAATTGATAAGCGGTGGAACATACGAATCGTCTAGTATTACTTCGCCTTCTGCCGTTACCTCTTTTATTTTCAAAATCGGTAACTCAACATAACCCGCTAATTTGTCATTGCTGGCTTTCAGTTCTAGGTTTAAGGCTGCGACTTGAATCGTTTCTTCATCCTGCCCAGTGAGATTATCTATAACGTCAACGTCTTTAAGTACATAACGAGAAACAATCGCCTCACTTACATCAGAAACATTTTTACCTTTGACATTTGAAAGGGGAAGAGTGATTTTTACTAACGTATTTTCTACGTCTTTATCAATAAATAAAGGCACAACCGAATCGCTGGCTGTTAAGGTATTAACCAGAGTCATATCTGGCAAAACTGCCTCAAAGTGATCTAATTCAATCAGACCATCTTTTAATGCATGTTCTTTTACTCGACATTTCCAAACCCCCCAATTATAAGCCCCACCAAACTGATGTAAGCCTTTGAATTCTTGAGAGGTTGCGCGTTCATGTTGTTGAAAGTGCTGGGGACGTAAAAACATCCCTTCGCACCAAGCCGTCTTGGAGTATTGCGTCATTTATAATTAGCCAACTAAACGTTATTTTACGACCAAAGACAGATCTTCTAACAGAATTTGATAGGTGTTGTAACCGGTCTTATCCACTTCAATGACTTGTCGCCAATTTGAATTTTCAATATCTCGAAACGCTGCGACAATGCCTAAGTATTCAGTCTTTGGAGACATACTTGCCTGATATGTTTCTTTCTGACCTGGAGTTAATGATATTTCATATTTATTCACTAAATCAGGACCTAAGACTTTTTCACTTTCTTCATAAATTGAAAAAAAATCCTGACTTTCAAAAAGGGTATTTGATGTTAATTCAAAAACATACACGACTACAGGGGATGGCCTACCATTGGAGTCAGGGTTAATATTGTGATTTGCTGTTATTTCTAAATCTGAATATGGATCAACAACTAAATTGGCTGCTGAGCATCCAAATAAAACCATTGAAATTAATAACAAAATGTACTGATAAACTCTTTTCATCACCCTATTTCCTAGCTTTTATTTTTTAATGCTAACTCATAGTGTTTAGCGAAATCTTCTAAATAAAATGGAGATTCTTTATTGATAATGTCATCGGATAGCTTTTCATGAATATCCTCAAACCGCTTCCAACTTTGAGCATATTTCCTTGCTGGAATAACCTTATTAATAACCGTGTCTTTAGCTAAAGCTTCTGAGTATATCGACGTAGGTTCAACAAGCGACATAACACTTGAAACCGTACCCTCAACACCTTTCATTAACGCTTGTTCATGACTTTCTATATCACTAAACGCTTCTTTAATGGCTGCACTTGGCTTTAGGAAACTTGCAGTTTGACGGTTATATAAGTTATGAATTGCATCTTCTAAATTCGCAGAGAACTTCAGAGGATTATTTTCTGACTTCCGAAACGCAGTATGACTAAGTCGATTTGTTTGTTTAAATACCGCTCGATTGTGCAGCGTTTCCATTAAACCAACTAACATCAAAGAAAATGATTCCCCCAGTTGTTCAAACCATTGCTCTCTGTTATCGCTGGGAATCATCGTTGGATCAATACCCGCTCCTTTAATGAACGCCGCAAGCTCGCTCCCTTTACTATCAAATTTGGGAGTTGATTGACGTTCTAGCTGTCGTGGGGTTTCCGGTACAGGTGTAGGATCTACACTCTGTTTTTCTGGTTTGGGGATATCAATAAAATCATCGACTAAGCCAATATCTAGTTGAAAGTCAGAAGGAACACTCTCATTCAAAAGCTCACTGGCACTAAGGCCGAGGTCTACAAACTCTGCTTCAGATGAACTCGAGAATGCTTCAGGTTCTGAACTGGAACGAAAGTTACTTTCCTGATTATTGAATGCCTCAGTGCTAGTTTGAATACTTACTGAAATTTGGTAATCCCCTAAACTAACCGTATCGTCGTCACTTAGTGCAATCTCATGTCCTTGGCCCACAGGTGTCACAGCGTTATTAACAAACGTGCCATTAGTTGATAAGTCTTTTATCAAGTATTTATCACCAAACTTGATGAGCTCTCCGTGAGTTCCGGATACTACTCTTTCAGGGTCTGGCAGTGTCCAATCACATTGCTCAGACCGACCAAACGTAACTTTGGCATGCTCATCACTTGATTCAAACACAAACTCACTCTCAATCTCTGGAGTAAATTTGTGAAAACTTGTTATGGTTAAAACCAACTTCATGTAAACCTCGCCAAAGACCTGCTAAATATTATTTTTAATTTTATTATTAGTCACTTTCTTATTAACAGTAAGATTAATAAAAACCTTAAACCTGCCATTGAAAATCATGCACGGAATAATGAATCATTTTTTTATCAAAGCAATCACGTATTGTTCAACAATTTTAATTATCCAACCAAGTTCAAATTTTTGACACTTAGACTTTCATCAATAAAAAAACGAATGTTAGTTTGGCCGCGAAATTCTAACATAATGACTTTTCATTGAGCAGAAAGGTATATATTCCCCCATCATTTATACGGAGTTCTTGTGATGGAAGACAGCAATAAAAACAATTCTATAAATAATAAAGATAGCGGAGACAAAACTAAAATTGTAAAGACTCAAAAACGAGACAATGCAATTCAATCAAATAAAGTTGCTAGCAATGAAGGCTCCGTTCAAAATAAAAATGAAACAAATACAAAACTGTCTCAAAAAGAAAACACTCCGTTAGTTAATAAGAAAATAAACAATAAAAATAACACATCAAATAATGACAAAGATGTTATTAATGAGAATTTAATAGGCACAACTGTCAAAAATCGATATGAAATCGAGTCGGTTCTTGGCCATGGCGGACTTTGTGATGTTTATTTGGCAAAAGATAAGATATTAGAATCTTCAGGTTCAGAAGCCCCTTACGTAGCATTAAAGATTTTACAAAAAGAGTTTGCATCTCAACCAGAGACTGCACGCATGTTGATACGTGAAGCTCAGCAAACACAAAGATTAAGCCACCCTAATATTATTAGGGTTTTTGATTTTGGTGTTGATGGCGAAATATATTTCTTAGTGATGGAATATATTAACGGGGAAACATTAGAGAATTTAATACAACGATCTAGGCCGCATGGGCTGAAGTTTAATGCAACTTTATCGATTCTAAATCAGGTACTTGACGCGCTGTCTTACGCCCATTCACTTGGTGTCGTGCATGCCGATTTAAAGCCCGCTAACGTCATTTTAACGTCTGAAGGTAATGTTAAATTACTCGACTTTGGTGTATCTAAAACTCATCAATTAAAGCAAGATCAATACGCAGCTAAACGTAAATCCGAAAATGTGGAGACTCTTGGTTATACTCCAAACTACGCATCGCTCAACTTGTTGTCGGGTAAAGAGCCAAACTTAAGCGACGATATGTTTGCGCTATTTTGTATTGCTTACGAGTTATTGAGTTGCAAGCATCCTTATTCAAGAACTCCTGTTAATGAAGCTCTCAAAAAGAAAATGAAGGTCTCGAAACCTACTAATATGCCAGCATCTAAGTGGCCTATCTTTGCACGCGTGTTTTCAACTGGCATCATCCCCAAAGACCTTACCCCAGAGCAGTTAAAACAAAAGTTGAACTTGCGATATTGGCCTATCGTTAGCGGTGTAGCTGCAAGCGTACTATTGGTTACCGGAATCGTGTTTGGCTATCAACAACAACAAGAAACCATCTCTGATTTAGAAATAGCTATTAACAAGCAAAATGATCAGATTAATGGGCAGGAATGGTTGCTTGATACACCGCCAGAAAAAAGCTTGTCACTGATTAATAGTGAGAAAAACTTACACCCGGTGATTAAAGCTGGCTTACTACGACAGCACAAGAGCTACCTTCTAAGTGAGTTTGAATCTGAGATTGATCAGGTTCTAAATTCTGATGCTAACAACTATCCAAATTATGATGAAATCGAGTCTGTACTAAACAAAGCAAAAACCTACTACCCTGACTCACATAAAATTGAAGTTCTGGCGTTAGATATTCAATCAAGCAAGCACTCCACATTGCTTTCGATAGCCAGACAAATCAATAGCCAACTGGAAAAGTCTCGATACAGTAAAGAAGAAGACAGTAAGTCCATCTATGAACTGAAAGATGAGTTAAATCAAATTCATCAGGATTACCCATTTACACCAAGCTCATTATCTAGCGATGTTTTTGGTAAACACCTAACTGAAGCACTCAAAAATAAAGATGCTGCAGCACTTGTTGCGCTAATTAAGGTTGGGAATACTTTCTTCTCAAACGTTGAAGAGCATCAAAACAACTTAAAAATAAGCAACGCGATGAAAGATGCAGTTCTCGAAATGAAACTGTATGAGACCGCGCTAGACTCTAACGATCCTCTACCATTTCCGGACGAGGCTGCTCGAATTTTGTTCCAAGAGGAATTCGAAAACTTCTATTACCGCCTAGAAAAGGCAAGAACAACAACTCACCTCGATAACTTAGTGAAAGATGTTGATCAGTTTTCGAAGAACTTTCCTATCGGTTTTCAAGATATTAACGATTTGAGATTCAAAACTGCAGATAAATACCTGCGCTTCTCCGACATACTACTCAATAAGAGAAGGACCACAAGCGCAAGACGTGCAATGAAGAAGGCGAACGAGTTAATGAGGCAGGTAGAACAGGACTCCAAGCAAAGCTAATTGTACAAAAGGGGCGCAAGGCCCCTTTTTTGCGTCAATCTACTTGCCATTATGCAACTAGGTTGCTAGCTTGTATTTGTACTCGATTAGGAGAGTTGACCTTGACTGAAGGAATAGTCAAAGTTGGCGAGCGCTTGGCTTACTTGTTTGATGATTGCTTTAAACTAGGTAGACAAGACTGTTCCCAACCCAGCATTTTATTTGTAACCCACTATCACGTAACTTGTGTTGCCACGACACGAGTGCAAAATGCTTTGCACAAAAGATTAGATCATAGACACTTGTATATAAGTCAAAGTGTACCGAACAATAACTTTGTTTTTATGAGTCTAGCTCAAGTGATAAGCACACTGTTCAGCGCTCAACTCCCCCCACTTCAACGTTCCTATCCGATACATTTTTCTACCTCGCGGTTAGTCAGAGGTAAACATGATTAATTTTGATGTTCTCAATAAATACATGGAGAACGACGTAGATCTTATCGTCACCGTTTTTTCCACATACTTAGAAGACCACGCCAATGACATACAGCGTATCAATGAGTTATACGCAAACAAATGTTGGCCGGAACTCTACTTATTGGCTCACAGCCTAAAGGGCATTCTAGAAAGCTTTGGTGAAGAAACCGCTGTCATTGTTTTCACAAAAATAGAAGCAGAAACAAGAAACGATAACGAGCCAGATAGCTCAGATATAGCTATAGTTACTAAAGAGCTAGCTGCCATTAATCAACAAATCTTTGCTTACTTGAAGAATATGCAATAAAACAAATTAAGGCTTAACTGGGGGAAATATGGCAATGAACAATAGCAATTTCAAGGAGCTGATTGAGTCTCTCAAAGACTTAACGCCAACTCAAAAGAGGTACTTGCTTAGTCGTACAAAGATGGCGTTAGATGATGAGAGCAATATGCTAAACATCAGTGATATACTGACACCAGAAGAGTTGGAAGCATTATTGTCACCTGCACCAACCACAAATACAAAATAACAATAACATACAACGTAACCTTCAGATTAACGCTAGGGACCAGGTGGGGTGAATAGATCTTGCTTGGTTGTTAGTTTTTCGCCGTTCCTCTTCACTAAAACAAACGTGTTTTTTCCAATCTCTTTTTCTAACTTGAACTGATCAGATAATTGAGCGACTAACATCAGTCCACGACCTGAAGCAGACCAACTATCATCATCCATTAAGTTAGGAGCCTCAATCTGTTTATTTTTATGTTGGTTGAATGTCATTTCATTGATTGACGCTCCGTAGTCAGAAACCCTAAGTTCAATGAAATCTGACATTGGGTCACATCTAATCCTACACTCCACGTCTATCGGCTTGCCTTCAATTTCACTGTAAGAATGGATGTAAGCATTGTTCATAAGCTCAACAACACAAAGCTCCAACGACTGAGCCGTACTTAACGATACTTGATTATCCATTAAAAACTTAGCAACCTCTTTACTCGCACTTCGAGAGCGAGTAAGGGATCCACCGTAAGTTCGTTTAAACTCGCTCTGGAACATTCTTTTCCTTTATCCCTAGGCTATCAGCCACGCCACCTTACTTGTAAAAGACTCGCATCATCATCAAACTCATCTTTGTTCTGCCACGATTGTACTTGTTCAAAGACACATCTAGCCTGCACTTCTGCTTCTAATTGCGAAGTACAAACAGCTTTTATACTTGATGCCAACCTTTGTACTGAAAACATCGCCTCGCCTCGCCTCGCTTCTATCAAACCATCCGAATAAAGCCATACTACATCCCCCTCACTCAGAATAATTTGATTATCAACGTACTCCATCGGCTGCAAAGCGCCAATCATAAAGTTGTCTTCACCCGCCAGCTCTGTAGTTTCGGTGCTCGCTCGCCAAACAAGGAACTTAGGATGACCAGCAGTACAATAGCGAAGTTGTCCTGATTCTGTATTAAGAATGGCATAAACCATGGTGAAATAAAGCTGACTGTTCCTAGTTTGCTGATACCTTCGGTTTAGCCGATCAATAACGGCTGCTGGTTCACTGATACAGTAGTCGCCATCTCTTAGCTCCATGGTTATCGAATCAGGTCCCAGATTTTGAGATAACGTCTGTTGGATAGAAAAAGCCATCAAAGCAGACGAAACACCATGACCTGAAACATCGAAAACATAAAATGCGACATGTTGTTCATCAAGCTCAAAATACCCCAACATGTCACCACCAATCTGGGAGCACGGTTTGTAGGCGTAACTAAATTGCATGTTCTGGATCGACGACTCCGCTGGGAGTAGTTGCTCCATCAGGTGACTAGCAGACTGTAAATCTTGATGGATCATTCGATAGGCTGCATCTAACTCTTTATTTCTCTCAACGAGTTTGTTGTGCAGTTCTAAAGTACGAAACCCCGCGCGGATTCTGGCCTGAAGTTCCTCTACAGACGTCTTCTTATCCACAAAGTCATCTGCGCCAGCATCGATGCCTTTCACGATCGAGCTTTGGTCATTTCTAGAGGACAATAAAACAAAGAAAATGTAACGTTCGCTAACTTGTGATTTTAATTGCCGACACAGCTCAATACCATTAATGCCAGGCATCATTAAGTCACTAAGTACAAACTGAATATCTTTGCGATAAGTCAGCACTTCAAGTGCGGATTGTCCGTCTTCAACAGCAATAACTTCATATCCCTGCTTTTCTAATGCACTGCTGATATAAAGTAGTACTGTTTTACTGTCATCGACCAAAAGAATGGATTTCATTCGCCTCCTTAAGACGGTAGTCGGGCACGCTAACGTAGAACACTAGTCACTGATTGCTCATTTCTAAAACGACTATAATCTTCAGCTAATAACTGGTGTTGATATCGAGTGTAAGACAGCGCCTCATTGGAGATTAATATCTGATGCTCTTTCTCTATTAACTGACTTTGCAGTTTTTCAATCTGTTCATTCTGCTGTGTGTTATTGAGGTACAGCGCGACGAGACCAAAGACCGAAACCATTAAAAGAGCAATAAGAACATTATTGATAGTTTTAACTTGAATACGCATGACCTCTCCTTGTCTATTAATAGACTTCCCACTATGAAAAGAACGTCTACAGACTAAGAGCGCTAGGCTCTAAAACGCATTGAAGCCCATTGAGGTTGTTTTTCCAATTATAGGCGATAGGAGACAAAATAAGAAAAAAGCTGAAGAATTTGAATATCCTTGTGAATTCGAAAGGCAATAGCAGCGAGCAATGATCTACTCGCTGCTGGTACATCAACTTAGAAATGCAGGCCGAGCTGAAACTTGCTCATACCAACGCGCAATGTTTGGTGCAGTAGTAAACACATCGATTTCTAGGCCTTTAATTGCAAAACCAATCAAAATAAAGCCTGTAATATCGACGATAGTAAAATGGTCAGCGGCAATGAACTCGCTTTCACCAAGTCGCTTATCTAACAACGGTAAAAACTCTTGCACGCGTTGCTTGGACTCTTCGCCCCACTCTTTAACACAACGCTCTCTATCTTCATAGATAGCTGTGATGTTTCTAAATGCTTGAAAAGCAGCATACAGACCTTGAAACTCCACCACGCGATGCCACATTTCCACTTGCGCGCGCTCAAGTTGGTTTGCCCCAAACAGAGCTAAATTATTTTCAAACGCTTCATCCAGATAACGACAAATTGCGACGCTCTCACAAATCGTCGTGCCATCTTCAAGCTCAAGCAATGGCACTTTTCCATTGACGCTTTTTTGCTTGAAATCTTCCGCTAGATTTTCGCCGTCACGCACATTTAAAGCGATGCGTTCAACATCGCCACCAATTTCCTTTAAAAAAATGCTAACTCGCTTACAACTTGGAGTTATCGCAGTTTCGTAGAGCTTCATTTTATATCCTTTTTTCTTTTTCTAACCGATTGGTTAGGATATACTGTAGCCAGTTTATAAACGATCAGTCAAGAACTTCATTTCCCAAAAGTTGTTCAATAAGTTTAGGAGTGGTTTGAGAAAAACCGCTCAGGTAGGTACGCATATGGCAAGAAAAGCCAACTTCGATCGAGAAGAAAAACTATTAGTCGCTATGGACGTTTTTTGGCGCAAAGGTTTCGCTAATACATCCATTTCTGATCTCACCGACGAGTTGAACATCAACCGCTTCAGTCTTTACAACACCTACGGTGATAAGCAGCAGCTTTACTACGAAGCACTGGATGCTTATCTAAAAAAAGTCTCGTTGCCCTCACTCACCGACTTAGAGAAAGACGGCGCATCCCTGCCAGAACTTGAGTCTTTCCTTAAGTCCTTTGCAGAGCTGCAACGCAAGCGAAGTTGTGGGTGTTTTATTCAAAATGCGTTGATTGAGCATGCAGGTGAAGACGATGACGTACTGCGCAAAGGGCATTTTTTGTTTGACCATCTTATCGACATCATTGCGGATGCACTAACCAATGCGCAAAAAGAAACCTTAGTGCCCAAAACGCTGAAACCAGAAGAGCTTGCTCGTTTTGTTCTCAACAACATGCAAGGTATGCGCGTGCTTGGCAAAGCCAAACGTTATGCCGATTTGGATACGGCGCTTTCCTGCTTGCTGGTTTTGATTAGGAAATAACATGTCGATTGAAGTGATAGCAGTACGCCTTACCAAAGGCATGGACTTAAAGCTGAGCCTAGCGAAATTGGTCGAGCAGCATGGTATCAAAGCAGGCTCGATTGCTTCATGCGTTGGTTGTATCTCTGACCTAAACCTTCGTTTGGCTGGTGCAGAGAGTACGTTAACCAAACAAGAGCCATTTGAAATTGTCTCTGTGATGGGAACCCTAACGCCTGAACATCAACACGTTCATATCTCGGCGTCAGATCGTGATGGACGAGTCTGGGGCGGGCATTTAATGGAAGGCACGGTTATAGACACCACCGCAGAATTGATCATCCATTCTTATCCAGAACTTGAGTTTACCAGAGCGATGGACGACTCGACTGGCTATACCGAGCTACAAGTGAATTCTTGCAAATAGTCAAAAGCTCCAGAGCCACACTCTGCTGTCTCTGGAGCCTTATTCGCTTGTCTCTTACGCCAATAATTTATTCATATCGAGCAAGCTAATTTCGAGGATCATTCTTCGACTAAGTAACAAACCTGATTATCGTCGACCGTTACTTGCCACGTTTTTAGACAGTGCGCTTCGTCTTCCAAACACTGCCCGCTCTTTAGGCTGAAATGCTGTTTGTACAGTGGTGACGCAACACACATCTCACCATCAATATCGCCGACAATCCCTCGACTCATCACGTAAGCCTTGCCTATTGGGTCCCAATCTTGAACGGCGTAAACACCGCTATCAGGAATGTAGAATAACGCGACATGCTCGCCTTCAATCAACACAGTGGCACCGATGAACGGCATTAGGTCATCAAACTGACACAATTTCACTTTGGTTAAAGCTGCCATTTACACCTCCTGTTTCACCGGAATACGCTGACCGCGCACACGTTGGTACGGCAAGACTTTGCTGCCCGACGTGCTGTTCAAGAAAGGACGGAAGCGCTGCAGTTTTTGAGGATTATCCAACGTACTCTTCCACTCACACTGATAGGTATCTACGACTCGTGCCATTTGCTCATCCAATGAATCACATAGATTCAGAGAGTCATCCAAAATCACTTGTTTAAGGTAGTCTAAGCCCCCTTCCATGTTCTCCATCCACACTGACGTACGCTGCAAGCGATCTGCGGTGCTGACGTAGAACATCAATACTCGGTCAATCATGGTGATCAACTCTGATTTGGATAAGTCGGATGCAAACAAATCAGCGTGTCTTGGTCTCATGCCGCCATTACCACAAACGTATAGATTCCAGCCGTTTTCGGTGGCGATCACCCCAATGTCTTTACTTTGCGCTTCTGCACACTCGCGAGTACAGCCCGATACGGCAAACTTAAGCTTATGGGGCGCTCGCAATCCTTTGTAGCGGTTCTCTAACTCAATGGCTAATCCAACTGAATCATCAACACCATAACGACACCAAGTAGAACCCACGCACGATTTCACGGTGCGCACCGATTTACCGTAGGCGTGCCCTGTTTCAAAACCAGCATCAATTAAGGTTTGCCAGATTTCAGGAAGCTGTTCTAACTGCGCGCCAAATAAATCCACGCGCTGACCGCCAGTGATCTTGGTGTACAGATCGTATTGCTGAGCGACTTCACCAAGTACGATGAGTTTGTCTGGTGTAATTTCGCCCCCCCGGAACACGAGGTACAATCGAGTAAGAGCCGTCTTTTTGCAGGTTAGCCATAAAGGCATCGTTAGAATCTTGCAGAGACTGATGCTGTGGCTCCATGATGTGTTCATTCCACAAAGAAGCAAACACAGATGCTGCTGTCGGCTTACAGATATCACACCCATGCCCTTTGCCATGCAGTGCGATTAAGGTGTCGAAGTCTTTGATCTGTTCCACTTGGCAAATATGGAACATCTCTTGGCGACTTAACTCAAAGTGCTCACAAAGGTGGTTGTTAACCTCTACCCCCATGGCTGCCAATTGCGTATCCAATACCGACTTCACCATATTGCTACAGCCACCACAGCCAGTACCGGCTTTGGTGTTCGCTTTAAGGTCCGTCAGGTTGGTAGTGCCAGCTTGAATCTCGGCAACTAAGTCGCCTTTTGTGACGTTGTGACAAGAACAGATAATGGCGCTGTCTGGCATCTCTCCATCAAGCATTCCGGTATCAAACAGCAGGTTCGCCGCGTGGTTTGGCAAGACAGTTTTGTTCAAATAACACTGCAAAAGCGCATCGTAGTCACTGTTGTCACCGACGAGAATCGCACCAAGTAATTGGGTACCACTCGCATCAACCACCAGCTTTTTGTAGATGCTTGCTACCGAATCTTGCAAGACCATTTCTTGTGCGCCTTCGGTTTGCATTTGTGCATCGCCGATAGACGCCACATCCACCCCAAGCAGCTTGAGTTTGGTGCTCATGTCTGCACCTTTAAAACCTTCGCTTGGCATTCCAGTCAAGACATCGGCAGTGGTTCTCGCCATGGTGTAACCGGGTGCGACTAAGCCAAAGATCTTCTGTTCCCAAAGGGCACATTCGCCAATCGCGTAAATGTTCTCATCGCTGGTTTGGCATTGGTTGTTAATCACAATGCCGCCTCGCTCGCCTATTTCTAGCTCAGCCAGCCTTGCCAACTCATCTTGAGGACGAATGCCTGCGGAGAAGACAATCACATCCACTTCGAGAGGATCTTTGTCTTTAAATACCATACGATGCTTAGCCGTTTCACCATCGCAGATTCGTTCCGTACCCGTTGAGGTGTGAACGGTTAGCCCCAGCGCTTCAATCTTCTCTTTTAGCACTAAGCCAGCACCATCGTCTAACTGCACGGGCATCAGGCGGGGAGCAAATTCAATAACGTGAGTTTCTAACCCCAATAGCTTGAGTGCGTTTGCCGCTTCTAAACCCAATAAGCCACCGCCAATCACTGCACCTGTTCTTGCACCTTCACATGCCTTCTTGATTTGTGAAAGATCATCAAGCGTGCGATAGACAAACACGTTGTCTCTGTCTTTACCTTCAATTGGCGGCACAAATGGGTAAGAACCGGTCGCGAGCACAAGTTCGTCGTAACCCAGCACATCTTCACCATCAAGAAGAATGCGCTTTTGCTCTCTGTCGATGCCTGTTACTTGGCTGCCAAGTACGAGTTGGATGCCATGCATGTCGTACCATTCTTGGTTGCTCAGCATCAAATCATCATGAGACTTACCCGCAAACAAAGAGGACAACTTTACACGGTCATACGCGATAAAACGCTCTGCACCAATCACGGTAATTCGGTGCTCCAAATGCGCGTTTTTCTGCACTAATTGCTCGACGAGGTGTTGCCCGACCATACCGTTGCCTACCACAACGATGTGGCTCAATGCGTTCTTTACTGGAATCGTTAAAGGACTGTTCATCGCTGCCTCCTTATGCCGTTTGCGCTGCGTTTTTGGGTTGGTCTTCTTTCGAAGCAGGAATCTCGACTTTGGATTGCTTCTCGTAAAGGAACTTCAGCACCGCTTGTCGACACTTCTGATACTGCACATCATCCGCCAGTGCGACACGCTCACGAGGGCGAGGTAGATTCACTTCTAACACTTCACCAATAGTTGCAGCCGGTCCGTTAGTCATCATCACGATTTTGTCAGATAGCAGCACCGCTTCATCCACATCGTGAGTAATCATAATGACGGTGTTGTTTAGCTCGGCTTGGATCTTCATCAGTGCATCCTGTAAGTGCGCACGAGTTAACGCATCCAACGCACCAAATGGTTCATCCATCAGTAGAACCTTTGGTTGAAGTGCCAGTGCTCTCGCAATGCCGACTCGCTGCTTCATACCGCCCGAGATTTCATCCGGCTTTTTGTGCGCGGCATGCTGCATTTGAATCAACTCCAAATAGTGGTTCACTTGTTCCTGAATCCACGCTTTGCCCTTTTTGCCGGCAATTTGTTTTACAGCTAACTCAACGTTTTGATACACGGTTAACCAAGGCAATAATGAATGGTTTTGGAACACCACTGCGCGGTCAGGTCCTGGTCCAGCTACTTCTCGTCCATCGACGATCACGCCGCCATCTGTTGGCATGTGTAGCCCTGCGACTAAGTTCAATACCGTTGATTTACCGCAGCCAGAGTGACCAATTAGGGATACAAACTCGCCCTTATTGATTTGTAAATCGACGTTTTTAAGCGCGATGAACTCGCCATCTGGCGTTGAGAATCGCATCCCTAAACGCGTTAGATCTAATAATGCTTTTTCCATGATCTTTTCCCTTATCTCAACGCTTGTTGTTTATTCCAAGACAGCCACTTTTGAAGTTGCAGCATGCCTCTATCGAGCATCAAACCGATAAAACCAATAGTGATGACTGCCACCATGATGCGACCCAATGATGCCGAACTGCCGTTTTGGAACTCGTCCCAAACGAACTTGCCTAACCCTGGGTTCTGCGCGAGCATTTCTGCTGCAATCAATACCATCCAAGCGATACCTAAAGAGAGACGTAAACCGGTGAAGATCATTGGAATGGCAGAAGGTAATACGATGGTGCGGATGTGCTGCCACCACGAAAGTTGAAGCACTTTACTCACGTTGATTAAGTCTTTATCAACGCTCGTTACACCCACTGCGGTATTAATCAGCGTCGGCCATAAGCTACATAGCGCTACTGTGATCAGAGAGTTAATGAACGACTTAGCAAACATCGGGTCATCACTCACATAAGTGGCACTTACAACCATAGTAACGATAGGCAGCCAAGCTAAAGGTGAAACAGGCTTAAGCAATTGAATGATTGGGTTGAACGCTTGATACAGCCCTTGATTAAGACCAAGCACGATGCCAAGCGGAATCGCGACAACCGTCGCCAGCAAAAAGCCCGCAGTTACGGTCACTAAGCTTGTTATGATTTGGTCGAAAAACGTCGGTTTACCTGTGTAGGGACGAATCTTCACTTCCGCGTCCGGATTCTTGGCTAACTTCGCAGCATTGCGTTTTTCCTGACGCTCGATAAAAGCTTGTTCCTTTTCTCGTTCTTGCCAATGGTCATCGATAAGGTTGCTGAACTGCTGAAAAGTTTGCACAGGTCCCGGTAGCGTACCTAATGAAGTTTGCACTTCTCTCGCTGCTAAGTGCCACATTGCCAAAAAGATCAGCAAGCCAATGACGGGCAAAAGCACCAACCGACTTCGGTTCACTACCTGCTTAGCAGGAAAAAGGGAAATGACATTACTAGACATACTCACTCCTAAGAAATTTACATCCTTGTTATTGCGGGCAGACTCACCTGCCCGCTGTATTTTTTGTAGGACTGCTCATCCTAAACTTTGTCTTTTCCTTTTAGCCCGATAGAGAACTTCTCTAGATATTTATTTGGCTCGCGACCGTCATAAACGATGTTGTCGATAAAGTGTGTTTGTGGCGCGCGAAAACCATCTTCAGCGCTGAAGTCTGGGAAGTCTTTTTTGCTCAACACACCATCTTCAATTAGCGCTTGAGCTGCTTGTTGGTAGATATCTGGACGGTACACCTCTTTTGCGACATCCATGTACCAATCATCGGATTTCTCGCTTGAGATTTGCCCCCAACGGCGCATTTGAGTCAGATACCAAATCGCATCGCTGTAATACGGATACGTGGCGTTATGACGGAAGAACACGTTGAAGTCTGGCACGTCTCGTTTGTCGCCTTTCTCGTATTCAAATGTGCCCGTCATCGAGTTGGCGATAACTTCGGCATCGGCTCCAACGTATTCGCTTTTTGATAACATCTTCACTGCTTCTTGGCGGTTGGCATTGTCGTTTTCATCCAACCAATGTGCCGCTCGAATCAAGGCTTTCACTACACGAATGTGCGTGTTTGGATACTTCTCAGCCCAAGCTTTGGAAACACCAAACACTTTCTCTGGGTTGTTCTTCCAGATCTCGTAATCGGTCACGACTGGCGTACCAATACCTTTAAATACGGCTTGCTGGTTCCATGGTTCGCCTACGCAGTACCCTTTGATCGTGCCCGCTTCCATTGTGGCTGGCATTTGTGGTGGCGGTGTAACACTCAATAGAACGTCAGCATCCAACTGGCCACTGTTATCGCCTGAATCTGGTGCATAAAAACCTGGATGAATCCCACCTGCCGCTAACCAGTATCGCAACTCATAGTTGTGCGTCGATACAGGAAACACCATGCCCATGTTGAAGGGTTTACCTTTATCCAGATAGCTGTCGACCACAGGCTTCAGTGCATCCGCTTTGATTGGATGAACAGACTTGCCATCCGGTTGTTTTGGAATGTATTGCTTCATCTGCTCCCAAGTATCATTGGAAACCGTGATTGCGTTGCCGTTCAAATCCATACTGAACGCGGTAATCACTTCTGCTTTTGTACCGACACCAATCGTCGCGCCCAATGGCTGACCAGCAAGCATATGCGCGCCATCGAGTTCACCATCGATAACGCGGTCCAACAGCACTTTCCAGTTTGCTTGCGCTTCGAGCGTGACGTATAACCCTTCGTCTTCAAAAAAGCCTTGCTCATAGGCAACCGCTAGCGGCGCCATATCGGTTAACTTAATAAAACCAAACTTCAGGTCTTCAATTTCTGGCTCACCCAACTCTGCCTTTGCGCTAACCGTGGTGATTACCGATAACGAAATTGCTGACACTTTCAGCATCGAACTCCATTTCATTGGATTGCTCCCATAAAAAAAGCGCTACTACTCCGAAGAGCAGTAGCGCCGTTGCTAAGTCTGCAATTACCGCCATTGATAATTGAGATAAGCGATTCAACAATAAACCCGTTCTAACTAATCCAATTACTGTGCCAACTAATTTTTCACTTTAAATACAGCAAATTAGAGTTGACCCTAGTTACCAAACAATTGTATTTGCTTACTGTTAGTGCAACACGCACCACAGTAGAATTTTCACCATAACTCCAAAGTAGTAGAGAAGTTAATCCATTAACTGCAATGCGGTAATCAGGTTCTTCGCAACTTGAGTAAGCGTTTGACTCGATTGCATTGCAGAGTTTCGCATTGCTTTGTACGCGTGTTCCTCATCTACATTGTGCACTTTCATCAATAAGCCTTTGGCTTTTTCCACCAGCTTTCGCTCTTCAATCTTGTTCGTCAGCGATTCAATTTCTGAATTCATTCTCTCGAACCGCTCACGTACCAAGGTTGCGTGGTCAATCCAAGGTTGAAGAGCAAACTCAGTATCATGAGGCATCAACACATAATCCATTTGGCTTGATAACCGATTGATATCATTAGAAGATAGTTGCTTTAGCACGATAAGAAGTGGTACCGATTTTTGTCGGCAGAAATCGACGATCAAACGCAGCTCTGCGGTTGGCTGCTGCCATCCAACCACAACTCTTGCCGATGGTTCTCTCCGTATCAGCGTTTCTAGCTGTGCCAATTGGCTACCGATGATGTTGTCGTAATCTTTGCTCAATAAGCCGGACAATCGAGCTTGCTCTTGAAGGCTGTCACAGCAGACGATAATGGGTGTTTTTGACGTTGATTGAGTCATGCACATTCCTTGTTAATATCTCACTCACTAAAGGAGATAAAACAAGGAATGTGCCAACTCCGATTAACTGACGATGAGATGTTCTTTGAAGAAAGCTAAGGTACGTTCCCAAGCAAGAGCCGCTTCCTCGGGTGCGTAACGTGCGGTTGAGTCGTTGTGGAAACCATGATTGACGTTTTCATACATCAAAGCTTGGTACTTCGCACCTGAAGCAATCAACTGCTGCTCGTACGAAGGCCAAGTGTCATTCACACGTTTATCCAACCCTGCGAAATGCAACATTAATGGGCCTTTCACTTGTTTTTGAATCTCTTCTGCAGCGGGTGTTCCATAAAAAGGTACGCCTGCATCGAGCTCATTTGGCATAACTGCTGCCAGCATATTGACGACATAACCACCAAAACAGAAACCAACCGCGCCAAGCTTGCCGTTTCCATGTTCGTGCTGTTTGATAAATTTAGCGGCCGCTATAAAGTCTTGCTCAATCTTGGCTCTGTCCATCTCTTTTTGCATTGCTCGCCCTTCATCATCATTTCCCGGATACCCACCTAACGGGTAGAGAGCATCGGGAGCAAAGGCGATAAAACCATCTTTCGCTAGTCGTCTCGCGACGTCTTTAATGTAAGGGTTGAGGCCACGGTTTTCATGAATCACCAAAACCGTTGGTGATTTGATGGTCTTTTTCTGAGGCATCACCAAGTAACCACGCCCTTCACCATGCCCATTCGGCGACGAAAAGGTTTCGTACGTGGCTTTGATTTCAGGATCATTGAAGGAGACTTGCTCGGCAAGCGCGTAATTTGGTGTCAGCGCGTCAACCAGTGCGGTCATGCTAAACCCGAGCACCGCAAGGCCACCAAGCCGATTAAGAAATTCTCGGCGCGAAATCTTTCCGTGCGCGTATTCGTCGTACCAATCGAAGGCTTCTTGCGGGATGGGGTGAGCCGCCTTTTCACTTGACGTCGTGTGCTTTAGCATTATCCATGTCCTCATTTCTTATCGAAAAGTAAACCCATCACCGCAATGGTGATGTTTATGCTAACCAGCAAAGAGAGACTTGTGGTGATAAATTCATCACTGACGAGCATACACAAACAATAGATAAAGGAATCCGATCCAACAACTTTGTATCGTTAGGCAGTCATGCAATCAGTTCGCTGCGCAATACGACGCCCAGTACAAAAATGCACGTTCAAAAGCTTGTTCTCTGTCATGCATTTCAGCAAACAAGACAACCGTCATGGTAGCTAACACCGTGTTCGCCATTTGATTCATGTCGGTTTCTTCTGTACCAAATGGACAAGCCGTAGGCATTGGCACCTCTGACAGCATTTGCTCTGTCCAGTAGTGAGATGTCACGCCACTGGTTTGACTAAGCCATACTGTCTGGCTTACTTTCGGGTTGTATTCGGACTCACCCGACTGGCCTTTAAACGACACCACAGCATGCGCCGTTTGGCCAATTTCGTGCTCGACTTCAGCGTGGAGCTGCTGGAAACCAGGATGGAAGCTACCACGAATACCGACTGTCGCCTGCCCCGGGTTCAGTGCTCGAACCACGGTATTAATCGGCGTTCTAAGCCCATAACGATTCTTCCAACCGATCATGGTTTCTGCTTGCGGCGCAAACGCACTCAGCGGTAGATAAACGATGTTTTGTGTTTCTAACACACGCTTTGCGTCTTCTGCTGATTCCGCTTTCTTGATAGCAAATTTGTCGAGGTAATCTTCTGCGTGTAAACGACCAGATTGGCGGTCGTGATAACCATGCATCAACACTTTATGACCATTATCGGCAAGGATCTTCGCTGCCAACAGGTGCCAAGGCTGACCTGCCGCCTCACGTTTGCCTGCGTAACATGGCCAGTCAATGTCTGCGCCAATGGCAGGCATGCGGGATTGGAATGCTTTCACAAAGCCAGCGATTTCTTGTTGAGTCTCGTTCTGTACGCGGATAAGCATCAATAACATCGCCATCTGATCGTCGTCGCACTCACCGTTTAGGTATTCATCCATAACTCGAAACGCTTGGTCAAAGTTCAGTGGTTTTCTACCACGCTCGCCACGACCGACTGTTCTGATACATTCCAAAATGCTGCTCATATTCCCTCGTATTCCGTCACTGACTGTACGGTTTCTATTAGTTGTTCGCGCAGTTTGACAACTTCTCCCATCACAATCAATGCTGGGCTGATGCCTTTGAGTGTAATCGATAACTCATTGAGCTGATTGAGTTGTGTAACGTGCACTTGTTGTTGAGGGCTGCAACCATGAGTGATGATCGCGACTGGGAAATTTTCTCTCAAACCAGAGCTAATTAAACCCGTTTGTATTTGCGATGACTTTTCTAACCCCATGTAGAAGACTAACGTTTGTCCGCTTTGCATCAGTTGGCACCACGATTCAAATGCGCCCGTGACCACTTGCCCTGTTACAAAGGTAACGCTGCGAGCAACACCACGATGAGTCAGCGGAATCAAGCTATTTGCGGAACAACCAATCGCTGCAGTAATACCGGGGATGACTTCATACGGAATCGCATGTTTGACTAGAGCTAACGCCTCTTCGCCTCCACGGCCAAATACAAAAGGATCTCCCCCTTTTAAGCGCACAACTCGCTTTCCTTGTTGAGCGAGCGATACCATCAAGTCACAGATTTCTTCCTGACCTATACTAGGTTGTCCGCATCGTTTGCCCACGTAAATCCAATCGGCTTGTGGCGAAGCCAACTCCAAAATATCTTTGTTAACCAAACGGTCGTACAACAACACCTCTGCCGACATAATCGCTTTCACTGCCTTTACTGTTAACAAGTCAGGATCGTGCGGCCCTGCTCCGACAATCCACACAAAACCTTTGTGGTTCGCGTCGAGATCTACGGATTGGTCTTCTAAAAGCTTGTTCAGTTTGCTTGCTTGGTCATGCCTAGAAAAGCGAGACGAGCGTTTTTGACTCTGGTCCGCTTGTCCTTTCTTAAACCAAGACTTTTGATAAGGCGCTTCCATGTGCTTATCCTCTTTATGACTTACTTTATTTGAATAGCCAGACTTTGCTGGCTCGCTTGTTGTTTGCCCTTTTGATGCTGATGGCTGTCGACCATTTGTTGGATTTGAGAGACGCACGAGCCACAGTTAGTTCCACATTTGAGTTTGTTTTGAAGTTGAGTCAGTGACGTGCAGTCTTGTTTCTCCATCGCGTCATGTATTTGTTTATCGGTGACGCGGAAACAACTACAAACCAGTTTGGCACTGCTTTGCGATTGAGTGATGGTAAGAAGCTGCGATAGCTCCATCGGCTTACCAATCAAGCCGGTAAAGTTGGTGTAGTCGGTTTGAATCGGTTCACTAGACACCACCAAAACAGAACGAATGATACGAACGTCTCCAACAAGGTCGTAATCCACCGCTAGCCAACCTTGGGCAATATCTATCGCAATTCTGCGGCTCTTTTCCGTTCGACAAAAACTCTGCTTTTTCGGTCGTTTATCGTGTGCAAAGCGCCAGATGCCCAAATTACTTTCTGCTTGAAATGCGCTGTAGAGAAACTTGCTGGAATCAAACTGTGTACCGATGAACATACCGTAGGTTTTTACCGCTGCGTCTTGCACTTCAACATAAGACGACTTAAACGCAGGTTGCCCAGAAATAGGGTCTTTTGCGCTGTTTACTATCGCGTTAACACTGCTTTCACCGCCATATCGACCCGCCCAGTGCATTGACATAAACAGCTCCTGAAAACCTAAACCTTCATCAATGGCAACTTTGGCATAAATACCGGTGTTTGAAGTAGGCTGAAACAGCTTGGTGAGTTGTCCTGCTTTTAAGCGATTTTGAGTGGCGGAGAGTGTATTCATGTACACGGTTGGCTCTAACTCAGAGGCGGCTAGGTGTGCGATATGCCCTGTACGCGTCATGGTATGCCATTGGTCACGTTGCCTGCCCGTATTGAGCCACCAGCCTTTTGTTCTTTCTAAACGCGTTGGAGATTCACTGGTCAGGACAAAACGCGCTTTACCATCTGGGTGCGAATAGATTCCATCAGCAAAAGGACGCTCTCCTCCCCATTGTGTCGGCACCCACTCTTCGTATTCTTGCTCGGTTAAGTTGGCGTATTGAGAAAGATCTAGCTTCAATGGCGAATCGGCATTCATGCCTGTCATCGCCGCATATTCCCTGAATACCGCCCGCTCAGAAGTAAATGCAAAGCCATTTTGTGTCTTTTCCAATGCACACAGAGCTTGTCCGACTTGGCTTATCGCCCACCAATCTGATTTTGCTTCACCCGAAGGTGTTTGAAACTGGCGCTGCCTTGAAAGTCGACGCTCAGAGTTGGTCACCATGCCTTGCTTCTCCCCCCAACCAGCGGCTGGCAATAAAACATCTGCATATTTAGCAACGTCCGACTCCGCGGTAATATCAGACACAATCACAAAAGGACAAGCCTCTAACGCGCGCTTAACCATCTGATTATCAGGCAAAGAAACCACGGGATTGGTTGCCATGATCCACAGAACTTTAATCTCACCACGTTCTACCGCCTCAAACAGCTCAACGGCTTTTAATCCGGGCTGAGTGGCAATTTCTGGAGAATCCCAGAACGCCTGCACTTGCTTGATAGACTCTGCGTCAAAAGCACGATGAACCGCTAATTGATTTGCCAAACCACCCACTTCTCGTCCACCCATCGCATTCGGCTGACCTGTAATAGAAAATGGCCCGCAACCTGACTTGGCAATTTTACCTGTCGCCAAGTGTGCATTAATAATGGCATTGCCTTTATCGACACCATTTTCGGCTTGGTTAACCCCTTGGCAAAACAACGTGATTGCGGTTGGGCTTTGCGCAAACCATTGGAAGAAGGTGGTCAGCTTTTCTTCTGAAATGCCAATGGAAGACGTTAAATTAGTGACATCGTAACGCAAGTCAGAAACTTCTTCTGTAAGTGCATCAAACCCGTCGGTATAGGAATTTATGTATTCAGAATCAACACATTGCTGCTCGATAAGAAACTTGAGCAGCCCATTGAAAAGTGACACATCCCCATCGTTTTTAATCGGTAGATGCAAATCGGCTTGCTGCGCTGTGACCGTTTCACGCGGGTCAATGACCACCAGCTTGAGATTAGGGTTGTTCTCTCTCGCTTGTTGAATACGTCGAAATAAAACAGGATGCGTCCAAGCAGTATTCGCACCGCAGATGATCAATAGCTCAGTCTTATCAATGTCGTCGTAATTAACAGGAACCACATCTTCGCCAAATGCTCGTACATGAGCCGCAACCGCCGAAGACATACACAAACGGGAATTGGTATCGATGTTCGCGCTACCCACATAACCTTTCATGAGTTTATTCGCGACGTAGTAATCTTCAGTAAGCAACTGCCCTGAAACATACATCGCGACAGAATCTGGTCCAAACTCCGCTTTCGCTTGATGGATCTCTTGTGCAATTAAGTCTGTGACCGACTGCCATGACACTTCTTTTTCCCTTAGCTTGGGGTAGAGCAACCTTGAAGGCATTTTTAAGCTTTCTGCTAATGCGACACCCTTTACACACAGTGAACCGGAATTGGCCGGATGAAGCGCATCTCCAATAATCTTGTTATTGCTGATTTCAATTCCGCAGCCTACTCCGCAATACGGACAAGTTGTCTTTCTACACCCTTGTGACATAACGCCTCCTACGCGACTAATCCTAAATTACAGGCAAAAAAAAGCCTCTCCCGAATCGAGAGAGGCAGCAATGCCTTTAACGCTGTTAGTACATTTTCAAAAGTAATACCCTATCCCGCTCTCGCCTGCTATAGAGAGCGGCGCATCGAGTTAACGATGAACATTTATCTCAAAGCAAACGAGGTGCCAAGATTGAAAGTCTTTAATTTACAAAACGTTAGAATGCAAATAACTATTGCAAAGTAATACCGCGCACTGATTGAGTGCAAGTTTCGTTCATTATCGTGCAGGGTTACTTTACTAATTCCATGACCAATCTAGACTCTTCGTCACCGAAATAATGCGCTTCTTCTTTTAATACTTTGAAGCCAAGGGACAGGTACAAAGACAATGCAGGCTGATTATTCGGATCGACCGTCAACTTCACACTTGAGCTCAACTTCAACGGCGCGATGGCACTTTCAATCAGAGAACGCGCAATACCCTTACCACGATGTTGAGTATCGACAGCCAGTGACATGACCCAATATTGCTGCGCATTTGTGCTTGTCGTCAGCAAAATATACCCTGCGACTTGCTCCCCCTCTTTCGCCACTAGTAAGCTTTCCCCCCAACAATCAAAAGCTTGTCGAAAGAAAAATTGAGGATAGGCATGTTCTCCAAATAAAGTATTTTCAAGCGTATACACAGCCAATAAGTCGTCTTTATGTGCAGACAGAATGTCCATTCAATAATTCCTCCTTTAACATTTGTGGCGGCAGTATATACCTAAAACTCATCTAAATGCAGGACTCATAGACCTGCCACTTGCTAGCCCTACAATATGCACCATGGCTCATTAAGTAAGAGCAAGCTTCTTTAGCATATACATCCATGATTAAGTTTTAACCACGAAATCAAAAACCACCCATTAGTAAAAATTTGAAATATAACACCAATTTATTACTCAGATATCAGATTAAAATTCTAGTTTTTAAAAAAATTCATAGTTTGATAAGTTACAACCACCCCTTATCTTCAGCATGATTCACCACACTTCCGATGTGATAACAAACACCAAAACCTATACCATTCTCCGCATTATTATTTTTATAAAAGCGAGTTTTAAGTGAAAGAATCTCGAAATGCGTTAAATTCCAGTGAATTAAACACAACAACATCTTGGTCAAAACACGATACACATTGGGTCCTTAGTCTGTTTGGAACAGCCGTTGGTGCAGGCATTCTATTTCTGCCGATCAACCTTGGTATTGGCGGGTTTTGGCCGTTAGTCGCAATGGCTGTGCTTGCTTTCCCAATGACTTATCTTGCCCACCGTGGTTTAGCTCGCTTTGTACTGTCTTCCAAGATCAAAAATGCAGACTTTACTGATGTAGTAGAAGAGCACTTTGGCGCAAAAGCGGGTCGCTCTATTTCACTGCTGTATTTTCTTTCGATCTTCCCGATCCTGTTAATTTACGGTGTCGGTATTACCAATACCGTAGACAGTTTTATGGTTAACCAAGCTGATATGGCTTCTTTGCCTCGCCCTCTGCTTTCAGGTGCACTAGTGTTTGCATTAATTGCCATTATGATGGCGGGCGAAAAAGTCATGCTACGGGCTTTTGCCATTATGGTTTACCCATTAGTGGCTATTCTTGCCTTTCTTTCATTTTACTTGATACCAAACTGGACCATGCCAATCATGGACGTCCCTGAAGCGTCTGCTTTTGCTAGCACTATGTGGTTAGCGGTTCCTGTGGTTATTTTCTCGTTTAGTCACGCGGCTGCGATTTCAAGCTTTGCAAATGTGCAACGTCGCCATTATGGCGATCAAGCGGATGCGAAATCCGAAGTAATTCTTCGACGCACTAGCATCATGTTAATTGCGTTTGTGCTTATTTTTGTCTTTTCGTGTGTATTAGCGCTGTCACCAGAGCAATTGGCTCAAGCTAAAGAACAAAACGTGTCGGTGCTGTCTTATTTAGCCAATGCAACAGACAACCCATTTATCGCAACGCTTGGTCCTTTGGTGGCTTTTGTTGCTATCACTTCCTCTTTTCTTGGGCACTTTTTAGGTGCACGCGAAAGCTTAAATGGTTTAATTACTAAACACTCTAAACTGTCTGAAAAGCGAGTTGATCGTATCAGCGTTGCAGTACTTTTCTTTTCTATCTGGGCAGCAGCGATCATGAACCCAAGCATTCTTGGTATGATGGAAGCGTTGTCAGGGCCTGTTATCGCGATGATCTTATTTATTATGCCAATGTTAGCGGTATACAAAATCGATGCATTGAAACAATATCGTGGGAATGGCTCAACTTACTTTGTTTTAACTGCGGGCATTGTAGCGGTAAGTGCATTGATTTTTAGCTTCTTCAGCTAAAAAGTAGTTATTAGGTTGGATTTTCAGGGGAATACCTTATACGAGATTAAGGTGATTCCCTGAATTTTCTTACTCTTAAGCGGGTAACCATCGTTACCATTGACTCTTAGATAAGAGCAAAAACGCCCGCAATCATAAGCACTGAAGCGATACAAGTGCGGCCAATAATACCGAAGTGTGAAGGTTGAATCATTTCATTATGCATAGTTAATCTCCTGTTTATTATAAAAGCCATTTTTTATTGGCTTAATAACACTATGTCTAATATCGAGTTTTTTAACAACCCATACAAACATTAAATATTTATGACAGAAAGATAATTTTTTAGCGAACCAGCCATCTTTCGAGATGCGAATCGCACCGACTAAATGATGAAACTTACACCACTAACAATGTTCGACACACTAGATTCGTCGTACTGTTTATCTTGTCGTTAAATCAATCTTTCCATTTTTGAACAGATTTATCATTATAAATCATAATATTAGCCTCACCTTTCGCGAAGCTTTCTTCACAAGCCGTTTATAACTCGGAATCCATCCGCACTTAGCCAATAAGAAGTGATAGACTTACCTAGTATTAGGGTTAAACGAGATCACATTTTATTAATAAGCTCATGCACTTTCCGATTAAAACGCTAACTTGCGCGCTGTTCTCAGTACTTGGATTCTTCTTCCATCCAACCCATGTACTTGCCAACACAGAAAAACAGGGCTATCTGGAAGAACACATTTCTCCTCAAAGCAGCTCCATGCTCAATCTCTATTTTCGTTCAATGGGTAAGCCGCGCTCAATTGAAGAAGATGAATTAGTTGCGCCACAGAATGCGTCAGCGGAATCTCTTGCCCTTTATTACTTTGCGCGCCTTTACCTAAAGCGCTACGAAGGCGTTCCGCTGCCCAAAGATATGCCTGATTTAATTGAGTTTGGGAAAGCGCATCATTTACCATGGGTAGTCGCTGAAGCACAGCTTAATAAAGCGGTAACCATGATTGAACTAGACGACAATTGGAATGCAGAACTTGTACTCCATGACATCATCGCTGAAGCCCGCGATCTCGGCTATTTAGCGCTAGAAGGAAGAGCATATCGCTGGCTAGGGAACTTAGAGGTTTCACGGAATCAACTACGTAGCGGACTCAAGTATTACCGAACCGCCTATGAGTTGTTAGAGAGAACCGTATTTGAAATGCAAGTTGCCATGACGCTGAATAACATCGGTACCGTCTATATCGATGCATCCGATTGGGCTCGCGCCAGTAGCTACCTTACGCAAGCACTCGATACCTATTTAAACAGCGAATATCAATATGACAACAGCCTTTTCATTGGGGTTATCTACGCAAACTTAAGTATTGTTCACTTAAGCAGTGGAGATAGCGAAAAGGCAGAATACTATTTTAATGAAGCAATCCGACTCTCAATGCAAACGGGGTCAGACGTCATCAAACACTATTCATTATCCAGCTTCTCACAAATGTTAAGTTCGATAGGGAAAATTGATGAAGCGTTGATGGTTGCACAGCGTTGCGTAGCTCTCCCTATCACGGGAAACGTAGAGGCGAAGAAAATGCCTTGTTATGAAGCATATGCAGAAGCATACCTCGCAGATGAACAATACGATAAAGCTATTTCGACAGCTATCAACGTACTTGAGCAAACTAAATCAACCGATGAGCTAGAAATACGACAGCGCATTGATATGCTGTCGGTCCTAGTAAACGCGAATCAAACCCTTAATAATTTTGAAGCGGCTTTTCGTTACTTAACTCAATTAAGAGAGCTAGAAGCTGAATTTTCTCATCATATTCACGGCGAAGAGATGATTAACATTAAGTTTGACCTCGAAGCTAAGTTAGCTCAAAAAGAACTCAAGCTACTAGAAACGAAAAATGCGTTGCAAGCCTCAGAGCTGCGCTCACAACGCTATAGAGAAATGTTCTACTTTATCGCTATCGCAGCGATTGGTGTCGTTGGCTTTCGTTACGTACTGCGCGTTAGGCGTATTAATAAGGCACTCACTCAAGAAAATACTACCGATCCATTAACTCAACTGCACAACCGTCGCTACCTTCCCATTTGGCTGGATAAAATGGCTCGTAGAAGCCCAGATAGAACGTTTGCCTTAGCCGTATTAGATATCGATCATTTTAAAACGTTTAACGATGAATATGGGCATGATATTGGCGACAAGATGTTAATGCATATTGCCAGGTTATTTAATGAATCGACTCGCTCTGGGGACCTACTCATCCGTTGGGGTGGAGAGGAGTTTGTCTTATTATTTGAAGTAAACAGAACTGAAGATTGCGCTAAATTCTTGGATCGATTGAGATATATCGTGGAAAACACGCCACTAGTGGTTGACTCTAAGTCATTAAACGCGACAATTTCTCTCGGGGCTGTCGACAGACTGTCCGTAAAAACTATTCAACAAGAATGGGATCAATGGTTTTTCTTCGCAGATCAAGCTTTGTATGACGCAAAGCAAGCAGGAAGAAATCGCTTCGTTATTCACCCGACGTCATAAGAGCAAAATGAAAAAAATCCTAACCATCGCTATTTTTGCGCCTGCACTTCTCACTGCGTGTAGTAACCATCAAGCCTCTCAACTGGGAATGCGCAGCAGCAGTGTTAACGTATATGCCCAGCAAATGAGTAACACTCAGTTGTGCGAGACCCTCTACTACAACCGTGCAACCAACCAAACCAAAGTTGCGATTGGCGCTGAGTTTAACCGACGTGGTTTAAACAAGAAGTGGTGTGATAGTGAGTTCAATAAGCTATACATCAAAAAGTGGATTGATAACGTGTTACCCAAAGAAAAGGCCAAACCGAAGAAACCAATGGCGACAATTCAACCAGCTTCAACTAAATAATCCTTCCTCTCAAAGCAGACAGTACGACCGTATTTTCTGCTTTTTACTTTTCATGCATGCGCTATTCGACATTAAAAAACCCTATAATTTCAGTGAATTAACACTGACTCATGTTGTTCGTCGAACTTTTGACGTAAACAAGTTGTAAATGGTTTTCGTCCTTATTCTTTGTCGTTAGCTTTGTTTATTCCTGTTAGAGGAATATGAAACAGGAGCTAAAAAATTCCAAACAAAGACATGAGGTCAAAAATGGAAATACGCATTAACCGCCTATTTGCTGCTATGTTGGCAGTAGGCATTGCACCTGCCGTCTCGGCGTTTGATCCACTCTATTCTGAACAATGGCACTTAGACAACACAGGGCAAACTGCTTTTGCAGCTAACCCAGCTGTTGCTGGGAACGACCTAAACACCAAGCTCACTCAAGCAATGGGTATTGCGGGTATTGGTGTAAAAGTCGCGGTCATTGATTCTGGAGTGCAGATCGATCACCCAGATCTTGCAGGTAATATAGTTACAGGTAGCAGAAACTTCGTCGAAGACTCTTCTTTCCCATTAAGTTATCCGGTTGATACCAATGGTCACGGCACTGCTGTAGCCGGTTTGATCAGCGCAGTCGGCAACAATGGTGAAGGTGGACGCGGTGTTGCTTCTCACTCTTCTCTTATTGGTTTTAACTGGTTAGCCAACCAGACATTAGAAGGCTGGCTAATCTCTCACGGCATGGACCCAGCCACACGCGATGTTCGTGTATTTAACCAAAGCTATGGTTTCAGCCCGATCAACCCAATAACTTTTGATGAAAGCGATCCTCAACTTAAACTTGAAATGGACGTGATAAAAAATGTCAGTGAGAGTAACTCATGGGGACGCGGTGCTGTATTTGTTAAGTCAGCCGGCAATGGTTATCGCTATTTCAATGCGGGAAGATTCTTCGTATTACCAAATAACTTCTTTGCTGGTGGAGACAACCAAGGCTTGCCGATGCACAACTCCGCTCAGTCTTATGACAACGCCAACTATTTTAATTTAATCACCAGTGCACTACGTGCGGATGGCACGCGAGCGAGTTACTCATCGGTGGGATCTAACGTATGGGTTGCCGCACCAGCAGGTGAATATGGGCAAGACTTCCCTGCCATGGTCACCACCGATTTGATGGGTTGTGAAGAAGGGCAAAATACCAGCGACGGCCTTGGTATCAATGGCTTACACGGCGGTACGGAGCTAGACCCGAACTGTAACTATACCAGTACAATGAACGGAACCTCGTCGGCTGCGCCAAACACGTCCGGTGCCATCGCGGCAATCATGTCCACAAATCATGCACTTTCTGCTCGTGATGTACGTGCTTTGCTAGCAGAGACAGCAAAAGTAACGGATAAAACGCATCCAGGCGTACAACTTGAATTTACTAACCACAAAGGTGAACAGGTTAGCTACGAGGCCATTTCTCCTTGGCAGAAAAACGCTGCAGGCGTAGATTTCCATACTTTTTATGGCTTCGGCGCTGTCGATTTGGATGAAGCAATGCAACGTGCTCGCATGACAAATCGTGTTTTACCGCCTCAAGTTATTACGCCTTGGGTTAATAATGCTAAAGAAGTCAGTGTACCCGATGCGAGTCTGGCTGGCGGTTCATCAAGTATCGCCATTGCCGATGATCTGAAGGTAGAATCCGTTCAAGTGAAATTGACATTAGACCACTCTCGCCTGCCCGACTTAGCTATCGAGCTCGTTTCGCCATCAGGGACTCGTTCCGTTTTGCAAACACCACGTAATGGTCTTGTTGGTCAATCTCTTGACCCAACGATTACTGGCTACAAAGACCAATTAATGTTGTCTAACCAGTTCTATGGCGAAGATGCAAAAGGCGAATGGACATTACGAGCAATAGATACGAATGGCGACGAAGTCTTTTCTTACATTGCATATTTTAACTCTTCAACCATCTATGATGTTCCGATGGCAAACAACACTCAGCCAGGTGTTATTAAGAACTGGTCGATGCGCATCTTTGGACACTAAGGAGTCAATTACATGAAATACATATCATTTTCTATGCTGGCTCTTTCTATGATGACGGCTAGCGCATACGCTGAGCAACAACTCTCTCAACAACCCGCACCTGAACTGTTCGTGCCTTCAGAAGCGGTTGAGATTAATGGCCAAGATTATCGCAAGGTGCAAACGGGTACAGCTAGGAGCCTATCCGAAGAAGTAAAGCTTCAAGCCGGTGATGAAGTGTTTAAGAATGCATTTAGCAATGTATCCAAGGCCACTGGACTGGTTTACATCACGGTAAACAACCCTAACGAAGCGAAAGCGGTCGCCAAAGAGCTAAAGCTGGAAGTTGTCTTCGCAGAGGGAGAATCTGCGGTGTTAAAAGCATCTCAAGATCAAGATCTACTGAGCATTAGCGACTATCTAAACGCAGACAGCCGGGTAAAAGCGTCTAAAATTGAACTAAACAGCGGTAAGTACCGTGCACAATAATTCTCTAGCAAGAGAAGTTGGCTGATAAAACCATGCCTCGGCAATTGCTGAGGCATTTTTATAGGTGGGTATAGAAACCCTCTTTTTCTTTTGTTGATTACTACGGAACTAGCATGATATTTAGAGGAGCGTGTCCGGCTGCGCCTGTCATTTCTTAAATAAAATAACTTCGGTTCTTAGTTTATCCTGCGTGGTTTCTTGCGAGTTATCTAAGTAGCGCTCAATCCCTAATGGACTGGTTTTGGCTTTCATACCACTCTGACGAACCAAGTTCATCGCTAAAGCCCATGCATTTCCCAAAAACTGATATTCCCCACGGTGCTCGACGACGAATGTTTCACTCTCAGGTATGGTACCGGAAACCGCTCCCTCAGGCGCAGTTACTGCGTTATCAAGTGGCAAGCAAGTGATAAACTCAAACGTGCCTGTCTGCATATCCATCGACTGGTAATAACAAAATAACTCGCCGTTCACAGATAAGCCCTTGTCATCAACTATCTGCTTTAACTTGTGAACTTGTTCTTCTATTACCGGACCTAATTCTGGAATGGTGGCCTCGCCTTTTATTCCGATGTAATGAACCTGAGGCTGGGTTCGATTACCAATTTCAACCAAGTCTGATAGCACTTGTCCGGTTTCAAGTTTGCTTTTGAGCATGCGTAGCCCACGTTGATAATCCACCTCTATCATCGACTTAAACATACTTTTCAAAAAGAACAGGTACCAAGGAACGCGTGATTGCATTTGCCATTCGACTAAACAACCATTTTGTGACGGCGTCACTATTAGAGTTACCTTTCCGTGACTCTTGATTGGGCGAAAGAAATGAAGCTCCATATCTAACCGATGTTCTTGAGTGCTTTCCAATACAATGGCACCAGTTCCAATACGCTGACCATTCCATTGGTAACCAGCTCCAACGTGACCTTGATTATCACTGAATGTCAGCTCGCAGCTCGGTTCAAGAATGATCCAAGGTGACCAATCAGGCCAGTTATTAAAATCCTTGAGATAGCCAATAATCTCGCTTTGATTCTTATTAATTTCAATACTTCTGCTGACCTGATAAGAAAGCATAACGGTTCCTCAAGTTTCCGCGTCACTAACTTCAGTCTAATTCAAATTCCAGTTTTTTCTTGTTTGACTGTGGGTTAGACGCACAAAGCTAGGAACAGAATTCCACTTTCGCACTAAATCGAACACCATCATCGTCCAGTATTAACGCCCATCCCATCCGTTCACATATGCGTTGTACGATAACAAGCCCACAACCGTAGCCGGCGTTGTATGTCTCGTTACCATCGTGACGATTCAGGATCTTAAGAGCATGACCATCCAACTCAATCTCAATATCTCCCACACTATAGCTAAAGGCATTTTTAATCAGATTGTTGATTACAATGGTCACAAAACTCTCTGGTGCCTTCACGACACCACTATGTTGTTCGTGCAAAGCGTAATTCGAATCTTGCTTGGCAAATAAAGGAGCTAGCTCTTCCAACTGTTTTTGTAAACAAGTGAGAAGCTGATGCTCTCCGTAATGCTGAGGCTCTATTTTCTCTTTACCGAGCAAGAGAAACGCTTCTGTTAGTACGCGCATGTCTTCACAAGCTGACTGCATTCTCGCGATGGCTTTTTGCGCGACTCGAGGTTGTTCTGGGATACGCGTTAGAATGTCTGTTGAGCCTTTGATCACCATGATTGGCGTTCTCAACTCATGCGATGCAAAACGACTAAATTCTTGTTCTCGTTTGAAATAGCCTGCGATATCGTTTTTATTATCCAGCAAAGTTTGCTCTATTTGGCGTGTCTCGCTGAACTTAGTTTCAACTTGGAAAGCGGGTTGATCCGGTGACATTTGGCTGATTTTGTCTTCGATTTGCGCGAGTGGTCGAGACAATATTCGCACCATATAAATGCCATACCCGACCATAACAAATGAAAATAAGCCACCGAGCAGTAGCGTAAACTGATGCAGCGAACTTTCGTATTCGTCGAGGTAATCATCGGAGTCATCTTGAAACACAATGTACATAAGCCCCTTCCCTGAGGGGTGTTTCAATACGACAAAGTGTTTGTCTTCTTCACCAAGCAGATATTCGTAAAAACCGGGCGAAGTAAAAGAGAGCAACCAATCCGGTGTCGGTGCTTCACTCCAATATGAGTTGAACTCCAATACGTTTGGCAATGGCGCATCCCAGCCCTGTTTCTCGAAATTCTCACTATAAAGCGCAGCTTCAGTATCAAGCCAGTGATGTAAACTCAGCACTTCAAGTTTGTTTTCTGCCACATAAATCAGCGACCAAAAAAGAGTAAACATCACAAGCGTCATCACCCCAAAACCCCAACGGATCTTGCGATAAATACTTGGATATTCGTTATGCTTTAAGTCGGTAACCTTGTCCATGAATAGTCTCTAATCGTGATTCTTCAAAACCTTTGTCTAACGCGGTTCTTAAACCATAAATATGGCTACGAAGTGCATCACTTCCGGGTGGTTCGTCTCCCCACACACTATCGATCACTTCTGTGCGCGAAACCGATGCTGGAGCACGTTGGAGAAGTAACTTTAAAATCTTGGTTTGAATTCGGCTCAGCTTAATTTCTTTGTCTTTTCTCGTCACTTTGCCTGTGCGCGCATCTAAACAAATGTCCGCAAACTTGAGCGTGCCAATATCTTGCCTTGGACCGCGATTAGCCAAAGCATGAACACGCAAACTAAGCTCTTCCATCGCAAATGGCTTCATTAAATAGTCATCGCCTCCCGCTTTAAATGCCGCGATTTTGTCATCTAACGTATCTTTTGCGGTTAGGAAGAGGATTGGCGTTCCACAGAGCTGATCTTGTCGAAGTTTCTGTACCGTACTAATGCCATCGAGCTTAGGCATCATGATATCCATGATGATTACATCGTAATGATTATCCTCGATTAGCTTCAGTGCGGCCTCACCATGATACGCACAATCGATAATCATGCCTTCAAGCTCAAGATAGTCCGCAATCGTCTCCGAGACATTGTGGTTGTCATCTACAATTAAAATTTTCATAAAAATCACATTTCTTCACGATCTCTTCACGATATGCCCAATAAGATACAGGCAATTTCCTAAACTAGCTCGTAAATTGAGGTTAATACAATGAAAAAACTCGCTCTTATTTCTGTAGTAGGTTTGGCATTGTCTGGTTGTGGTGGTTCAGGTGGTGGCAGCAATAGCGATAGCACACCAACTCAACCAGTAGTGAAACCAAGTGTAGCGATTGGCTCTGTTGAAGCGGTCAACGCTGAAGAAAACACGTTAACCGTCAATGGATATACATACCATGTTTCTGGGGTGGTTTATGGCGATACATCAATGCAATTGGCCGATGTAGAACCAAAAATGATGGTTCAAGTAGGAACAGATGTTCGTAAAGCGTCTGACGATGGCTTCTTAGTAACACTTGAGCCAACCATTACCGGACGTGTTACAGCAATTGATTATGTGAAGAAAACATTTGCGGTAAACGGCGTAGATCTGCAGTTTGACGGTTTAAGTGATGATATAGAGATCAACGACTGGGTGATGGTGTCATCCTTGCCGACTGCTGATGCGGGTTATCGAGTGTTGTCTGTGGTCGAAATCGACGTAGATAACGATTACCCAACTCTTGGAAGCTACTACGAACTGGAAGGTCGCATTACTAGTATCGATGAAAATGCTGGCACGTTTAAGCTTGGTACAAATATAACCGTATCTTACGACAACATTAGCCAACTTAGCATCGGTCAATGGGTGGAAGTAGAAGGTGAAATGCAAAACGGCATCTTCATGGCAAATGAGGTAGAAGTTGAAGGCTACGACGTCATAAGCAATGACAGCGATGTGGAAGGCATCGTGACTTGGGTTGCAAATGATTACAGTGAGTTTTCATTAAACTACCGAGGTGCATTCTTCATCGATAACGCAACACGATTTGAAGATGGCAGCAAAGCGAACCTAAAACAAGGCCAAGAAGTGGAAGTAACGTCTGTCATGAAAAATGGCAAACGCATCGCTACCATTATTGAGTTTGAGCAACCAGACTTTGACGATAACAACCAATGGCAAGGTAAAGAATTTGAATGTGAAGGATACGTATCAAACTACGATGTTGAAGCAAGAACATTTGACATCGAGCGTTGCGAAAACGACGCAGATCAATTGCTAAACAACACTACCGTTGTGATTGATGCACAAACACGCTTCCAAGGCATCGAAGAACTTAACCTAAATGGTGCTCGTGTCGAAGTCGATGGTGTAATCATCAACGACCAAAATATTGCCCGTGAAGTGGAGTTGGACGTTTACGACAACTGATCCCTTCTACACTAAAGAAAAAGTGTCACTTCGGTGGCACTTTTTTGTTTTTCTATTTTTAAATCCTCTCTCTTCTTTTGGCTCACTTTAGTAGCGAAACCTTACAGTAAAAAAGAGCGCCGATTGACGCTCTTTTCGATCTCTAATTGATAACCAATTATGCGGCCTCTGTCTGACCTATCCAATGATAATGGTGGTTGGCTTTTTTACCCACTAAACCGAGCTCTGCCAATTCCTCAAACACCTTGTCTACCTCTTCCGCAGATAGCCTAAATTGTTTTGCAACGGCTTTTTTAGTGCACGTAATTTGATGCGTTTTAAGTGCATCGCTCACTTGCTCTAACAAAGTTTTCGGTTCTTTTGGCTCTTCAGGCTCCGGCGTTACTGGTATTTCTTGCTCTTCTTCCTCTTTGATATGAGGAAGATACCCCACTGGCTCTGGTTCGATATCGCGAACCGTTTTCAGTATCATGCCCTCATTTCGGCGGTAGAAATGTCGAAACCGTTGCTCTTCACCAATCAGGCCGACAAAAAATGCAGCAAAGAAATCCAACAGAATCGAAAGAAATACAACCAAGCCAAGCTGAGCTTGCTGAGAGGTGGTACCAAATGCGTTGGCTAGGCTATCAATCAAACCAATCACTGAGCCTTGCGTGACCGGTGGCAAATTATCACGTTCCATAGCCAAGCGTTGCTGCTCTTCGCGTAAGGTTTTGTTTTGCTCCTGAATGCGAGTTACACCGGTCGCGATACGCTCCATCTCGATGTATTTCTGCGCTGCCATATTGTTGAGCTCAATCTGTTTATCGATTGCCGCAATTTGGCGATTAAACGCTTCCACTTTCGCCTGCTCTACCGAAATATGACTTTGTGCGCTGTTTGTTGCACTGTTAATGCCACCAATACTACCGCCAATGGAGATCGCAGCTAAGACTAAATAAAACACGAGAGCGGTGGCCGCCCCTGTATAGTTGCGATGGGCTCGGCGCTCACCGTATTCATACCAAGCGTAGAACTTACCCGCTTCAAAAATAATCGCTAAACCACCAAATAAGGTTTGCATCATCGGGTTTTCGTCGATCGACAAAAACAGCAATAGAGAAAAAATAGTCGATGCTAAAATCGCAGCACCAGTGAATGCGTATACACTCACCATGGCAAATCGACCTTTAGGGTATCGATATCCAATCTGTTGTTCGTATTTCATTTGAGAAATTTCTTAAGATTAATCGCCCCTCCGACTAAGTAGGACGGACGTTCTGGCATGTACAAAGGAGCGCAGAATACCGTATCCTTTATTAAATTACTGTCATAATTCCGTTAATGGAAAACAAGTGAAGATTCGGTGTGCATTTTGAATCGATATCAGCCAAATCTAGCACGTAAAAACATCACTTCGGCACCCACTAACCGAAGTTTCAGTGACATATAGGAGAGATTAATTCAGTATCTTCAAAAGCGACTAGGCAAGACAGACAAGCTGAATTGGAGGTTATGAATGCAAGCCGAATCAAGACATGCCATCTGCCGTAACACGTTGCTTTAAATCGTAAAGAGCCAAGCTATTAAAGCGTTAAAAATAGGCAATAAAACAAATAATGCACACTTGCATCACCTTTTAGTAAACTGATAATTACATTGTTTGGTTAATTTGTTAGTATCCCGCGCCGAAGAAGATAAGCACTCAATTGTATGGAAAACACTCTAATACAGCATAAACACCATCGCTTGCACGCTATTGCGGTTATTATCGCGGTGTTGTTTCAGTTGTATTTAGCGTCCACAGCGACTCTTAACCCAACACAAGTTCACAGCACAACCTGGCTTAACAAAGTTCAAAGTGAAAAGGTCTTACTGTGTACCGCAGATGGTTTCAAATGGGTGGATATCAATACGCTGATTGAAGCTAACGCTCAACCTTCTTCTACGCTCATTCAAGATCTTAATTTACATGAAGGCTTTCAGTTTGAATGTCCGCTTCTTCAAGCGGTTCAATTCTTTCTTTTGGTTGCGATTGGGCTATACCTGACTACCATCCATTGGCAGCGCCGAGTCAAGAAAGCTCTGACGCCTTACCGATTTTCAAAATGCGATAAGCTCGTTTACAAACACATCGCGCCTAAGCACTCTCCGCCGAGTGTTTTTCCTGCCTAACAGGCATCTAATCATTAACAACTTTATTCAAAAATAACGATGACTCTGTTTGTTGTCCATTCAGAGAAGCTATTCATTCAAAAGGAAAAACACATGCTTAAATCATTAAAAACCGCCGCTATCGCGCTTATTGCTGTCATCGCTAGCCCACTGAGTTTAGCGCACGATTATGAAGCAGGAAAAATTCATATCGACCATCCATGGAGCCGCGAAGCGCCACCAAACGCACCTGTTATCGGTGGTTTTTTTCAATTAACCAACCACGGTGACAGTGAAGATGCATTGATCGCAGCAGAAAGCCCAATCGCAGGACATGTCGAAATTCACACGCATAAGAAAGAAGATGGTGTGATGAAAATGATTAAGATTGACGAAGTGCGCGTTCCCGCCAATGACTCAGTGTTGTTTAAGCCAGGCAGCTTCCATTTAATGATTTTCAATCCAACACAAGCGCTCAAAGAAGGTGACCGCTTCCCTATGACGTTAACATTCAAAAACGCGGGTAAAGTGGAAGTAGAAATGGCGGTTGAAAAACAAGGACACATGGAAAAACACATGCACCATTAATGACGTAAACAAAAATGCCCGCTGATTTAGCGGGCATTTTTATTTCAGCTTAGTAGAAATCATTATTCCGATAGATCATAACCCGATTCTTCAGAAGAATAGCAGCGAGTAGCGCTTAGCGAGACGAAGTCATATACATAACAGCATGCTCGGACAATAAATTCTGAATCACGCTCGTCCCTCATTGTTCAGAATGACATTGAAAGATTTAAGAACCCTAACAAGGTTCCCTACTCGCATGAAACTCAATCTCTCAGCGAAGTCTTCCAACCATCATTTGATAAGCCTAAGCGAAGTCATAAATTTGGTAACAATGCCCATAGCGCAATTAGTTTTCTTTCTACTTGAAACAGACCTCAGCCCAACGAGCTAGGCCAGCAGTTACCGAGCCAAAATAATTTCCACTTACGACCGGAATATTTGGCAGTACGGTTTGCACCGCATCGCGCAAAATTGGCGAGCGTGCCGAACCACCAGTCATAAAGATAGCATCGGGTTTCACCCCAGCTTGCTCTACCGCTTCTGTCACCAACGCCGTCATTTTATTCTTCGGCGACTGAATCGCTTCGATCATTTCGTCTCGTTGCACATCGACTTCAATCAGTTCTGACAGTAAGTTGATGCCAGTTCGGTAAGAAGCTTGTTCTGAAAGCGCCACTTTCGCTTCTTCGGCACGGCGAACAATGTTGTAGCCTAAAGACTCATGATACACCTCTAGCAAACGAGCAAGCTTTTCTGGCTCTTGAGCCTGCTTTTGAAGCAACTTCAACGCGGATAGGTTCTCTCGCGAATAGAAATCACTCTGCGCTTCTACATTGTTGATTGCTATCGGGTTCCAGAATTGGGTGGTCGGCATCACAATACCTGACTCCATTTTGCTTTCCATGCCAAACGGGAACATGAGCTGCTTAAATGCTAACGCGATATCAAGATCATTCCCGCCGACGCGCTGGCCACTATGAGCTAACAAGCTTGCGGTCCTATCCGCTTTGCCACGCCAAGACGGCCCCATTTGAATCAACGAGCAGTCCGTTGTACCACCGCCAATATCGACCACTAGAATGGTTTTGTCTTCGCTGAGTGTCGCTTCATACTCTAGGCCCGCCGCGACTGGCTCAAACTGAAACTCCACATTTTGGAAGCCCGCACGTTTCGCTGCCCGCAACAAAATACGTTCAGCCTGAATGTTAGCCGTTTCACCGCCACGCCCATGGAAGTTAATTGGCCGGCCGATAACAGCATCGGTAATACTTTGCTGCGCATCGTTTTCGGCTTGCGACTTAATATTGTCCATCATCGCGCAGACAAGATCTTCGAAGAAAGCCAATTGCACGTCACGCAAACCAGAAGCGCCAAGAAAAGACTTCGGCGACTTTACGTAATAGATATCACGAGGATCTTCCAAATAAAGATTAAGCGCCGCCTGACCAAATGCAATGTCGTCAGATTCGAGATCAATACTTTCTTCTCTGTTTAAATTGATTGCCCGGCGTAAAACCTGCTCACCAACTTGATCTAATGGTTTAATATCTCGATGGCGAAATAAGTGCTCGGATACCGATTCACGAGTCGGTGCAGCAAGGGTGGAAGGAATAAATGGACTGCTCCCTTCTAGGTTAAGCATTACTGGCTCACCCGATTCCATTTTTGCCACTGAACAGTTTGCAGTGCCATAGTCAAAGCCGATAAACATAGTTCCTCCCACTAATAAGGGCCTGTAGACCGTTAAAAAGCCGGCAATGCTAACTTAATGGCATAGGAATTACTATCCTAAAATCGTGTGTAATTTAACGTGGCAAGTCTATCTAAGGTTTATTGCTCTCTTTTTTCATAGATGGCAAAACAACCGCAACCAATAACGCTAATAATAAGAATACAGGAGTAAGCGTTAATCCGTGCCAGATCGAATAACCGTCATGGAACAACCAGAAAATACCAACTGTCAAGAGATACGCAAAGTAACTGCAAAACACTAAGCTAATCGCAACAAAGCGCGTTCGATTGATAATAAGAATCCGCACTAGATACTGACTAAGAATACCAGAACAGTGCATGGCAAGCTGCCAATTGATGATAAAGAAAGCAAGCGCAATAAACCCTGCAACCACTAGTGAATCGTGAGTATTTAAAATAAAGTAGCTACCAAATCGGCTTATGATGATCGGGTAATCCCCTTCATATACTGTTGACCAAGATATCGCATTTGCTGCTGCAATATAATTCGCAAAATAAGCGATGGCGTAAAAAGTCGTTTGAGAACTGAACGGCTGAAATACATCCGTACAATATCCTCGCCATTCTTCTTTGTTGGCTGTAGGTCCAACCCAGTTACGTTTTTGATGAGCGACGCGCTCGGCGAATGCAGGTCCGTTGCGAAACAACAACCAAAATATATACAGTGAAAGTATGACCAAGAGTATCGAAAACATACCCTTCCCCCTCAGAAATTATCGGCTCCACTGCCAATGGCGTTGGGGTCGTAAACTGCACTTCCCTGCTATACCTATTTCATTTATCTGAACTTATTATTTTATTGCTGCCAAAACTTATTTAACGACATGCTAAACAGAAACATGGTCTCACTTGATGTTTAAGCTCAAAAACCTACTTGTAGGTTTAGCACACAAAAACAGGGCCTGCAGAATGGAGAAAAGGAAATCGCGACTTATTAACGAACATGAAAACGCTAACTTGCTACGGTGACCGCGATGAGGGGAGAAGCATTCAAAGCGGTCATACATGCGGGAGGAACAGCTATTTCTCTAGCTTCTCTTCAAATACACCAATCTCTCTACCCAGCCAAATCGCGCGTTCCGTATGATCGAGCAACTCTTCTTCACTCACAGGATGGATAAGCACAGAAAAATCACCTCGAATTGTATCGAGCCAAGCCAAAAACTCTTCACTCAATGACTCTAGATGAATTTCAAACATCGGCATTTTATGTGGGCCAACCAATCTTCCAACCAAAGGAAACACACGCAGCACATCTTGACGCTCTTGACGGATGATCTCGTTCAAGGCTTGCGCTTTATCTTGTTCTCTTAAAGGAAAATAAACATGAGCGTGATACATAATTTCTCCATAATCACTTCGACTTGAGCGCCATCTACTGCTGATAAGCTCAAGGACCGCCGAGGGTATACATTTGTAATGCCGTCACCCTACCTTGATTCCACTCTGTTGGGAAGAAGTTATGTATTCTCATAAGGCCGGAGTTTCGGGCACAACAAAAAATCTCAATACAACACATAACAACTACTTGAGTTGATTCATTAATAATGACTCACTTTGTCAAATTTTACAGCCAAATTTTGTTGCAAATATATTTCATTAACCAGTAATTAAATTCGAGTTTAAAAATGCCACCAACAAAATAACAGCATATTACTCTACCAAATCAAGGTGTAAGCAAAACTTTACTACTGGTCAAAAGTCAAAATGAAGCACAATTTAACAATTTGTTTACACTTATTGTATCTGGCTATACCACGATTTAGTTAGAGGGTTAGATGCAGAAAAAATGTTTCTCTGTGTCTTGCGATGAAATAGCCGCAGCGGTGTTATCGGAAAATAGTTTAAAGGACGTACAGATGCCTACAGCTATAGAAAACACAAGCAACCTTAGGTATGGCCTTTGCGCTGATATCAGAGTTTGAGTACCCATACAAACTCTGGTTTGATATGAACAGCTGCAGTCCAAAAGACACGCAGCGTCAAAAGGAGCTTGAGATGAACGTTCAGGCATTACCCATGCATCGGTTTATCGACCATCATGGGGACCTAGTCGGCCAACTACCCAACTGGGCTGACACTGAAACTTTGGTCGGGTTTTACCGAGACATGGTATTGACTCGCACTTACGACAACAAAGCCGTTGCGTTGCAACGCACCGGCAAGTTAGGGACCTACCCTTCGCACCTAGGTGCTGAAGCCATCGGCATTGCGGTCGGCAGAGCGCTGAAAGCCGATGATGTATTTGTCCCTTATTATCGCGATATGCCTGCAATGTGGTGTCGTGGTATTGGCATGGAGAAGAATCTTCAATACTGGGGCGGTGATGAGCGCGGTAGTGATTTTGCTCCTGAGGGCAGCCCAGTTCCTAGCCGAGATCTTCCATTCTGCGTCCCCATTGCGACGCAATGTACGCACGCTGTCGGGGTGGCTTCCGCATTGAAAATTCAAGGTAACCATGAAGCTGCGCTAGTCATGTGTGGCGATGGCGGTACATCCAAAGGGGATTTTCTAGAGTCAATAAACTGTGCGGGTGCTTGGAATATTCCACTTGTTTTCGTTGTGAATAACAACCAGTGGGCAATTTCAGTGCCGCGTAGCCTTCAATGTGCTGCCGATTTCTTATCAGAAAAAGCGCAAGGCGCTGGTATACCGGGCATTACGGTAGATGGTAACGATGTCGTCGCCGTTTATGATGCAACCAAGACCGCACTTGAGAGAGCGAGAAAAGGGAAAGGCGCAACACTCATCGAAGCGGTCAGTTACCGATTAAGTGACCACACTACTGCCGATGATGCGACTCGTTATCGTAAAGAGGACGATGTTCAAACCGCATGGCAATACGAACCTATAGCACGTCTTAAAACGTATCTCCTTAATCAAGGTGCTTGGAGCGATGAACAAGAGCAACAATGGCTAGAATACTGCAAGGAACAAGTGGAACTGGCAGTTGAACGCTACCTCAGCTTACCGTCACAAGCACCAGAAACTGGGTTCGATTATTTGTATGAATCGCTTCCCCAAGAGCTTCACGCTCAAAGAGATGAACTCATCAACAAAGCAATGCGAATGCAGGGAGGCAAACATGGCTGAGCTAACGTTAGTTGAAGCAGTAAACCTCGCTCTGCACCACGAAATGCAACAAGACCAAAATGTTGTCGTGTTAGGTGAGGACGTAGGTGATAATGGTGGCGTATTCCGTGCCACCGTAGGGCTCAAACAAGAGTTTGGTCTCAAACGAGTGATCGATACGCCCCTCGCTGAAGCGTTAATCGGCGGTGTTGCGGTCGGCATGGCAACGCAAGGATTACGACCTGTCGCCGAATTTCAATTTCAAGGTTTTGTTTTTCCGGCAATGGAGCACTTAATGTGCCACGCGGCACGCATGCGTAACCGAACTCGCGGTCGCCTCACTTGCCCTGCGGTTTTTCGTGCGCCATTTGGTGGCGGTATTCACGCTCCAGAGCACCACTCAGAAAGTGTAGAGGCGCTATTTGCGCACACTGCTGGCTTTAAAGTAGTGATTCCTTCTTCACCTCAACGCGCATACGGCCTGCTTCTCGCCGCGATTCGAAGTAATGATCCTGTCATGTTCTTCGAACCGAAACGCATTTATCGAACCGTAAAATCTGAAGTCGTTGATAATGGCGAAGCACTTCCACTCGACACCTGCTTCACCTTACGTAAGGGGCGAGATATCACGCTTGTTACTTGGGGCGCATGCGTCGTAGAGTCACTTCAAGCCGCACTGACCTTATCTAGTCAAGGAATTGAAGTCGAGGTGATTGATTTGGCGAGCATTAAGCCAATTGATACCGCAACGATTTTCAGCTCACTAGAAAAAACCGGACGTTTACTCGTTGTTCATGAAGCGAGTAAAACTTGTGGTGTGGGCTCTGAGCTTTTAGCTCGAACAGCCGAACACGCCATGTGCTTACTAAAAGCCCCACCTAAACGAGTAACTGGAATGGATACCATTATGCCTTATTACCGTAACGAAGATTATTTCATGGTTCAGGAAGAAGACATTGTGACCGCAGCGCGCGAACTCGTGGAGGATTGGAAATGAAGACGTTTAACTTACCCGATCTCGGCGAAGGCCTTGCTGAATCAGAAATTGTAAAATGGCACGTTAATGTCGGTGACATGGTTAAGTTGGATCAAGTGATCTTAACTGTCGAGACAGCAAAAGCGACGGTCGACGTTCCCGCCCCCTACTCGGGCCGTGTAGTCAGCCGCCATGGGGAAGAAGGTGATATCGTCAATATTGGCGCATTGCTACTCGAAATTGACGAAACTGGCGCAGAGCGCGGGGCTACGGTAGAGAAAAAAGAGACTGCTGACGCCGCGACCGTTGTCGGCAATGTTTCTCATCAAGCGCATCACGTTAACGTCGATGACTTCTGGATTGGAGGCAATCACAACACGACTGAGAGTAATCTAGTTACTGCTCTACCGTCGGCTCGTCTATTGGCACAAAAACTTGGGGTAGATCTTAATCTCGTGTCAGGCAGTGGTCCAAACGGTCTTATCGTTGATGCCGACATTTACGACGAAGCCGGAAAACAGCGTCCGGGCACAGAAGTATTGAAAGGTGCTCGACGCACCATGGTGTCCTCGATGACTGAGTCACACGAGCACGTTGCTGCCGTGACCATTACAGAAGAAGCGTTGCTGGAAGACTGGCTGCCGAACGAAGACATCAGTATCCGCCTGGTTCAAGCGATTGTTCATGCGTGTCAGGAAGAGCCCGCTTTAAATGCTTGGTTTGATGCAGAAACCATGACGCGTTGCGTGCACAATACAGTTAACCTTGGTATTGCTGTAGATAGCCGTCATGGCTTGTACGTACCCGTATTGCGCCACGCAGATGAATACGAGCCACAAGATGTTCGTCGTTGGCTCGATCAAACTGTTGAAGGGATCAGAGAGAGAAAAATCGGTCGAGAGCAATTACAGCACGCGACGATTACGCTTTCCAACTTCGGAGCGATTGCCGGCATTTACGCGACACCTGTCGTCACACCTCCACAAGTCGCTATTGTTGGTGCTGGTCGAATACTCGACCGAGTGGTGATAAGAAATGGTCAAGCAATTTCGGTGAAAGCAATGCCGCTATCCGTAACGTTTGATCATCGCGCTTGTACTGGTGGTGAAGCAGCAAGGTTTACTAAAGTGCTTGCAGAACACCTGCAACGCCCGAGCGAAAAGTAACTGGTAAAAACCAAATGATAAAGGCTTCCATTTCGGAAGCCTTTTGTTTGAGAGAACAGATTATATCTACAGCTTCTCTAGCAACTCCGGCATCACCTCAAATAAATCGCCGACCAACCCATAGTCAGCGATGTCAAAAATAGGCGCATCGGGATCGCTGTTAATTGCGACAATCACCTTTGAGTCTTTCATTCCCGCTAAATGTTGAATAGCACCAGAAATTCCGACGGCAATGTATAATTCAGGTGCAACAATTTTACCAGTTTGCCCGACTTGATGGTCATTAGACACATAACCCGCATCGACCGCCGCTCGGGACGCTCCTACCGCTCCACCTAGCTTGTCAGCCAATTGTTCGACTAAAGCAAACTTCTCTTTACTCCCGAATGCACGACCACCGGATACCACCACTCTAGCCGCTGGCAATTCTGGTCGCTCACTTTCTGGCGTTTGCTGCGAAATAAACTCACTAAGTTTGTTGATAATCACCGTATCGACTTGAGTAACCTTAGGGACAACTGGCGTATCTGACAGCTCTTGGGCATCAAAAGCCGTACTTCGTATGGTCATCACTTTAAAGGGGTCGTTCGACGTGACTCTCGCCAATGCATTCCCGGCATATATTGGACGAATCACCGTATCGATAGACTCGATTGTCATCACGTCCGAAAGTTGCCCTACATCGAGTAACGCCGCCACGCGAGGCATCACATTCTTACCAAATGTACTGGCAGGAGAAAGAATGTGTGAGTAATTTTTGGCTACTTGTGAGATCAAAGGCGCAATGTTTTCCGCTAACCCATGCTCGTATTCCTTCGCGTCAACCCAGATAATTTCTGCAACGCCCTTAACACACTTCAACTCATCCAAAACCGATTGGCACTGATAACCAATAAGCAATACAGACACAGGAAGCGATTTATCACCATCCTTGATATCAAATGCCGCTTTAATTGCACACAGCGTCCCTACAGCCAACGATTGGTTGTCATGTTCCGCAATGGCAAGTGTTGCTAATGGTCGGTCATCCATGGTCATGCCTCGTATAACACGTCAGATCCATTACTTGAGCTTAGTTCACTTCACGTTAACGTCAACTGAGCTATAGTTTTCTGTATAGAAACCAAAAACCTGTCACGCAGATGACGATAATAGAAAGGAAGCATAGAGATGGAACGAGAATGCATGGAGTTTGATGTCGTGATCGTGGGAGCCGGACCTGCGGGCTTAAGTGCCGCTTGTCGCCTAGCTCAACTCAACCAAGATAGTGAAGGTGACGCACTTTCAATTTGCGTTGTAGAAAAAGGCTCAGAAGTGGGCGCACATATTTTATCTGGCGCTGTTTTTGAAACCAATGCCTTGGATGAACTTTTCCCCGATTGGAAAGAAATGGATGCCCCGCTATCAGCCTCAGTTCAGCAAGACCATTTCCTTTATCTTACTACTGAGCAAAACCATATTCGCGTCCCTCATTTCCTTACGCCACGTCCAATGATAAATGGCGAAAATAATTATGTAATTAGCCTTGCCAACCTTTGCCGTTGGCTCGCTAACCAAGCAGAAAGTCTTGGGGTGGAAGTTTTTCCTGGCTTTGCCGCTGCAAACATCAATTATGATCAGAGTGGCGCCGTGACAGGCATTAATACGAGCGATATGGGACTAGATAAGAACGGCCAAGCCAAATCTAACTTTGAGCCAGGTATCGAGCTAAAGGCAAAATACACCCTTTTTGCTGAAGGTTGTCGCGGACATCTGGGTAAAGAACTTATTCAAAGGTTCGACCTAGACGCAGGCAAGCAACCTCAGCACTACGCGCTTGGCCTAAAAGAGATATGGGAATTACCCACTGACAGCAAGGATGTATCTGGCAGTGTTATCCACTCCGCTGGATGGCCTTTGAGCGAGACAAATACCACTGGCGGCGGTTTTCTATATCACATGGAGAACAACCAAATCGCGGTCGGTTTGATCGTAGATTTAAACTACAGCAACCCTTACTTAAGCCCGTTTGACGAGTTTCAACGCTTTAAGCATCATCCAGCTATCGAGCAGCACCTAAAAGGTGCCCAACGTATCGCATATGGTGCAAGAGCCATTGCAAAAGGTGGGCTTTCTTCCCTGCCGAAACAGCAATTCCCCGGCGGTTTATTGATTGGTTGTGATGCAGGAACTTTGAATGTCGCTAAAATTAAAGGCAGCCACACAGCCATGAAGTCCGGAATCATTGCAGCAGAAGCAGTACATACTGCCCTACAAACTGGGGCTTCTGAGCCAGACTACCAGTCATTGTTTGAATCATCATGGTTGTATGACGAGCTCGCCGAAACACGTAACTTTGGTGCGAACATCCACAAGTTTGGCAGCATACTGGGCGGTGCACTTTCGACCTTTGAGCATAACCTATGGCAACCACTGGTTAAGAAGCCGTTACCTTGGACTGTCAAGGACTATTCGTACGATCACGAACAGTTAAAACCTAAACAAGAGTGCCAACCAATTACATACCCAAAACCAGATGGTGAAATCAGTTTTGATAAGCCTTCGTCGGTATTTTTGTCGGGAACACAGCACGAAGAGAATCAACCTTGTCACCTTGTTCTGACTTATCCTCACATTCCAATTGATGTGAATTTGGGTATGTATGACGAGCCGAGCCAGCGCTATTGCCCTGCGGGGGTTTACGAAGTGGTGGAAGTTGAGAGTAAGTTGAAGTTTCAGATAAATGCCGCCAACTGCGTGCATTGCAAAACCTGTGACATCAAAGATCCTTCACAGAACATCACATGGAAAGCGCCAGAAGGTGGTGGCGGACCAAGCTATCAAAACATGTAATCAAAGAACCACTTAAAGTGCAGAAGCAGTGCATTTCTACTGCTAATTTTTAAAATGGTTAAGCAAAAAGTCGGTAGCTAACAACAGCAGAAAAGAAAAACAGCACCTGATGATTCAATCAGGTGCTGTTTACTAAAATAACTTTATCTTCAGGTAATATTAATCCACGCTAAAAACTTGGTGATGGAACAGCTGATCAACGATTTCATGAGATGTCGCTGACGACCCTAGCTCCAACCCTGATAAATCAAAGTTCTCTAATGCCACGGACATTGTGTTGCTGCCTTCTCCAGTAATCGTCAAATTCAGAGTATCTAGGGCACTATCGTAGTCTGCACTTACGTGTTCCAACAAGTTATCCATATCCGTTGTGTCGTCACCGACAAACTCAAGAATGTCACTCAAATCCAACTTGTCTTCATCCAGCCTAAAGTCTTTAATCACATCTCTTGATGGCGTCATGTCCAGTGATTCTTGAGTAAAGGTGAAGGTGTCAAGACCCTCTCCACCTGTCAAGATGTCACTGCCTAGGCCTCCCATCAGGATATCGTTTCCAAGCCCACCAACCAGAATGTCATCGCCTGCGCCACCATTCAACGTATCTTCACCTGCTTGACCTAGCAAAATATCAATGCTTTCGCCACCAGTGATGCTATTCGCAAACTCATCTCCCACCGACGCATGGCGCTCAGTTTGCACAATATCGGTGCCAGAATCGTTCAATGTAAGTGTAAAGACGTTTTCACTTATGCCACCTTTACCATCAGACACTTTAAACAAGAAATGCAAATCCGCCTGCTGGTCTCCCTGTAGAGTAAGCTCATCGCTTTGAGTAAAGCTATAACTGCCATTGGATGACACTTCCAAAGTGCCGAACGCTGTCTGGATATGAAGCTGACCATCTACGTCACTGGATGAAGAAACTAACGGCTGATTTACAGTTACACCGTGCAGATCTGCGCCCAGCAGAGTGAAATCGCCTTCTGCGAAAGAAACGGTCATGCTATCACCATCAGCGTCCTGGCTTCCCGCCAGTAACTCACCGGCAATTGGATCGGGAGAGAACTGGTTTAGGTACTGCCCCAAGTCTTCACCTGAGTCGATAAACACCACTTTGTCGCTAAGCTCATCTAGAGCCTCTGCGGCTTTGACATTATCAGAGAGAGCAATACCAATCCCATATACCTTGGCGTCATGAGTCTGTTTGTAATCCTCCCAGCGCTCGTCTAGATCAGGAGAAGTAACAGCGCCCTCGCTAGGGTTGGGTTCGCCATCTGAGATAAAGAATATGGTGTCCTTACTCTCTGACGGTTTTTCTGGACCGAAATAGTCCCAACCATCCTGCCAAGGGTAAACGGCATTACTTGCCTCACCAGGCTCCATTACAGCCTCTAAAGCTTTATCGTAATCCGTATTGGTACCGTATTCTACGTCACACCAGTTGCGCACATATTCTGACACTTCATTTTGGAAACTTAAATCGTTTGGATCACGGCCATTCATCTCTGGTGGGCGTGTCATCAACTCAACTTCACTCAAGGTCAGCCAGCTATGTGTGGATGTATCACCGTCGAAACGTACCAGACGGATATAGGTGTTTGATTCTCCTCCATCGGCAATCATGTTTTCAACCATGGAATGTAACGCTGCTGCTGCTTTGTAAGCTCTCGATTCAGTTTTCGGTGCGGTTGCCTCACGCCCCACGGTATTCTCACCGTCAAAGGTACGGGTCATGCTGTTCGAGTGGTCGAACACTACCGTCACTTTATTGATCGGTAAGTCTTCCATCTGAGCAAAGCCCTGAACTGGAGATGAGGTTGGGGCATGGTTCTCAGTGACATTCAGGATAACCTGAGTTGTATCGGTATCAACACCATCGCTTGCAGACACTTCCAACTGATACGTTTGCTGAGTCGAGTGATCCAGTTTTACACCATCTTTCAGCCAAATCTCACCGCTATTCGAGTCAACACGGAATAGATCAGCATCACCACCACTCAATTCATACTTTATGGTGTCACTGCCATCCGGATCAAACGCTTCCACCTGGCCGACTAATACCCCAACTTCTTGCTCAGCGACGTCAAAGCTTGCTGTATCTTCTGTTGGCATACCGTTGGCATCGGTGCCATGGGTTTGGTCTGTATCACCGACACTGATGAATTCTGGTGCGCGATCTCGGATATCAATGGTAACTTCGCTATTTGTAGTATCACCGTCAGCATCGATAACCGTAACGTCAAGCTTCTCTTGTTGATGACCTACAACATTGCTCGCTTGATAGTCGTAGTGACCATTTTCAAAGTTAATGGTCAGCTTGCCGTGGTTGGTATCAATTTGCGCCAGAGAATGATCCGATATTTTCGTGCCATCGCTGGTAATGACATCACCGTCTATATTGTTGTAGTAATATATCTCGCCATCGATAGTGATGTGATCTACCCACTGAGCATCACCGCCATTGTCATCCAGAAGGTCACCTTGCAACTGGCCTGAGACCGTTTTGCTAAGCAAATCCCCAATCTGAGAATCATCTACAACGACAATAGCACTGCCTTTATCTGTCGCGATCGACTCCAGGTGTTCCAGAGACGCACCATTACCGATACCGACAGACCAGATATTTTCAACATCCTGACCGCTACTGCTGATGCCATTTTCCATCGCATTTTGCAGAATGATGCCCTCTTCTTCAGAAGTAGGCTGAACCCGACCATTCACTATGTCCTGATAACGCTGTTCACTTTCAAAATCATCTGATGTTGACCACTTAATCAAGTTTTCACGGGTTTGAATTTCTCCCACGTTCGTTTGATTTGTCCAATAGGTAAAATCGGAAGGTCGACCATCTGAGATAAAGTAAAGCTGGGTATCGGTATTACTAAGCAATGCATCATCTTCTGGATCACTAAGTATTTCATTTATTTGGTCAACGGCCTGGTTATATGGCGTCGATGCATATGGATGTATACCAGAGATAAAGGAATCAATGGCCTCGGCAGAATCTAGCCACTCAGAAATCTGGCCAGATGGTTGTCCGCTGTAAGTTGCAATTCTAAAACTTACTGGACCCAAATCTTGGTATTGCTCAAACATTGACTTAATAGAGTCTTGAGCAAGTTGCCAGCGAGTAACATATTGTCCGTCTGCATCTGTTACCCAGTCGAGCATTGATTCTGACGCATCAAGTGCAATCACAACACTATTACTTTGTGAATCAACATCATTTATTTCGTAGTGAGCTGAAGACGATGACGGTAATGAATCCGTCACATTCAGATGCAAGGTGGCACTCTCAGACTGACCTCCGGCATCCACCTCGACGCTAGCGCGGATATCCAGCATGTCCGCCCCCTGCTCCGCATGATCAAGAGGCATATGTTGATCAACTGTGAAATGACCCGTTTTGCTATCTATGTTGGCTTGAACCACTTTGATGCGGTCGGCACCTGTTCCAGTATAACCAGTTAGAGTGCTCTGATCTGCACTCACTTCAAACACAACCTCTTTACCATCACTGGTGAAACCACCTAGGTTTTGATCGGCGTTGAAGTGATATTCAGCCTCCGTTGCAGAACCGAGGTTTGCGATAAAGTTGCCTTCAGCATGTACGCCAGTATCCGTATCAACTTGAGATTCATCCAATGCTGCGTGTGCATCACTGAGCGACATAGGCTCACCCATCACACTAACGGTAACTTCTGCTTTATCAGTCAGACCGTCGTCATCACGGATGGTGTATTCGAAGGTATAATCTTTCACTTCACCCGTTTTCAGGGTTTGTTGATCAGCTGGCAGTGACTCTAGGTACTTGGCCGCATCAAAGACCAACTTACCATCTTGCAGACTAAGGAAACTTTCTGATGGATAGTCGATAATAGTCAGAGCGTCACCATCTGGGTCGCTATCATTCGCTAGAACATCCAGCTCTAAAGTGCCTGAGCCGTTGGTCTGGTAAGCGTCATCAAAGGTCGTCATGTCCGCTGATACCTGAGTAATAAAGTACTCTGAGCCTTTAGGATCAATGACACCGTCTTTATAGCTGGTAGTAGACATCTCAATACTATCGAAGAAACGCCCATCTGCATTGATGTTGACTACTTGATTACCACCACGGGTACCTTCAAACACACCTGTCGCAACCAAGTCACCTTTGTAGTAAGCCTTCCAAACACCGCGCTCAATACCAGGCTCCCAGCTACCGTTCGAAGTGTCTGTCCATAGGTTTTTCACTTCAACTTCAGCATGATCGGCAACCTGACCATTAGCGAAGGAGAAGCGCATTGCTTCACTTTGTCCAGTTGCATCATCATATCGAATCTGACCATCTTGAACCCGGTCTGAGCCGCTGTCTAGCGCAGAACTAACGCCATATTTGTGGTCGCCGTCACCAACATAATCAGCTTTCGATGCATCAGAAACCTTGTTTCCAGATCGAGTATCAATCACATAATAATCAACTGTGATATCAGTGCTATCATCCCAGTTGCTCTGGTCAAGTGTCTTGGTTGTTTTTTCAATGCCCTTATCATCTTCAGCAATAGGGGCTTCATTAATATCGCGAACCAACACTTCGACCTGAGCGGTGTCTTTACCGCCAAACTGGTCACGAGCTTCCACTTCTAGCTGGTAGTTATCGATAGATTCATGGTCCAGATTTGCGCCATTTTTGACACTGATCTCACCAGTAAGACTGTTGATTTCAAACAGTTCGCTATGACCGTTTAAGTGATACGTTATCTGACTGTCCTGATCGACATCGAATGCATTTACTTTTCCAATTACACCCGATTGACTGTTTTCATCAACGCTAAACTGGTAACTATCGATGTCGGTTTTACCTTGAGCATCCAGACCAAAGTTGTCATTACTCCCACTAACAAATTCAGGAGCATCATTAGTGCCCGTAATATCAATCACGATCTTTTGTTGGGTGCCATCGGTCGCCGTGAGAGTGATGATGTCTTGCACCTGGTCACCCTCGTCCAACTGTTGAACCTGGCTTTGATCCAGCGTATACGTCCACTTTCCATCCGCCAATACTAGCTCACCGTAGGTGCCCGTAACGGTAGTGTTGCTGAACACTGGCTCATCGCCATTATCAACATCAGAGATAGTGATGGTGCCTGTTGCGGTCGCGACATCACCGAGGTTGCCTTCGCTCACCTTGCCAGTAAACGTACCGTCAACAATAGGCGTGTCTTCGGTGCCCGTAATATCAATCACGATCTTTTGTTGGGTGCCATCGGTCGCCGTGAGAGTGATGGTGTCTTGCACCTGCTCCCCCTCGTCCAACTGCTGAACCTGGCTTTGGTCCAGCGTATACGTCCACTTCCCGTCCACCAATGCTAGCTCACCATAGGTGCCCGTAACGGTGGTGTTTGCAAAAATCGGATCGTCGCCGTTATCAACATCAGAGATCGCAATGGTACCTGCTGCGGTCACCACATCACCGAGATTGCCTTCGGTCACCTTACCCGTGAATGTGCCCGTCACGACTGGCGCGTCTTCAGTGCCCGTAATATCAATCACGATGTTTTGTTGGGTGCCATCGGTCGCCGTCAGGGTGATGGTATCTTGCACCTGCTCCCCCTCGACCAGCTGTTGAACCGGGCTTTGGTCCAGCGTATACGTCCACTTTCCATCCACCAATACTAGCTCACCGTAGGTGCCCGTAACGGTGGTGTTTGCAAAAATCGGATCGTCACCATTATCAACATCAGAGATGGTAATGGTGCCTGTTGCGGTCGCGACATCACCGAGATTGCCTTCAGTCACCTTACCGGTGAACGTGCCCGTCACGACTGGCGCGTCTTCGGTGCCCGTAATATCAATCACGATGCTTTGTTGGGTGCCATCGGTTGCCGTCAGGGTGATGGTGTCTTGCACCTGGTCACCCTCGTCCAGCTGTTGAACCTGGCTTTGGTCCAGCGTATACGTCCACTTCCCGTCCACCAATGCTAGCTCACCATAGGTGCCCGTAACGGTGGTGTTTGCAAAAATCGGATCGTCGCCGTTATCAACATCAGAGATCGCAATGGTACCTGCTGCGGTCACCACATCACCGAGATTGCCTTCGGTCACCTTACCCGTGAATGTGCCCGTCACGACTGGCGCGTCTTCAGTGCCCGTAATATCAATCACGATGTTTTGTTGGGTGCCATCGGTCGCCGTCAGGGTGATGGTATCTTGCACCTGCTCCCCCTCGACCAGCTGTTGAACCGGGCTTTGGTCCAGCGTATACGTCCACTTTCCATCCACCAATACTAGCTCACCGTAGGTGCCCGTAACGGTGGTGTTTGCAAAAATCGGATCGTCACCATTATCAACATCAGAGATGGTAATGGTGCCTGTTGCGGTCGCGACATCACCGAGATTGCCTTCAGTCACCTTACCGGTGAACGTGCCCGTCACGACTGGCGCGTCTTCGGTGCCCGTAATATCAATCACGATGCTTTGTTGGGTGCCATCGGTTGCCGTCAGGGTGATGGTGTCTTGCACCTGGTCACCCTCGTCCAGCTGTTGAACCTGGCTTTGGTCCAGCGTATACGTCCACTTCCCGTCCACCAATGCTAGCTCACCATAGGTGCCCGTAACGGTGGTGTTTGCAAAAATCGGATCGTCGCCGTTATCAACATCAGAGATCGCAATGGTACCTGCTGCGGTCACCACATCACCGAGATTGCCTTCGGTCACCTTACCCGTGAATGTGCCCGTCACGACTGGCGCGTCTTCAGTGCCCGTAATATCAATCACGATGTTTTGTTGGGTGCCATCGGTCGCCGTCAGGGTGATGGTATCTTGCACCTGCTCCCCCTCGACCAGCTGTTGAACCGGGCTTTGGTCCAGCGTATACGTCCACTTTCCATCCACCAATACTAGCTCACCGTAGGTGCCCGTAACGGTGGTGTTTGCAAAAATCGGATCGTCACCATTATCAACATCAGAGATGGTAATGGTGCCTGTTGCGGTCGCGACATCACCGAGATTGCCTTCAGTCACCTTACCGGTGAACGTGCCCGTCACGACTGGCGCGTCTTCGGTGCCCGTAATATCAATCACGATGCTTTGTTGGGTGCCATCGGTTGCCGTCAGGGTGATGGTGTCTTGCACCTGGTCACCCTCGTCCAGCTGTTGAACCTGGCTTTGGTCCAGCGTATACGTCCACTTCCCGTCCACCAATGCTAGCTCACCATAGGTGCCCGTAACGGTGGTGTTTGCAAAAATCGGATCGTCGCCGTTATCAACATCAGAGATCGCAATGGTACCTGCTGCGGTCACAACATCACCGAGATTGCCTTCGGTCACCTTACCCGTGAATGTGCCCGTCACGACTGGCGCGTCTTCAGTGCCCGTAATATCAATCACGATGTTTTGTTGGGTGCCATCGGTTGCCGTCAGGGTGATGGTGTCTTGTACCTGATCACCCTCGTCCAGCTGTTGAACCGGGCTTTGGTCCAGCGTATACGTCCACTGACCATCCACCAATACCAACTCACCGTAAGTACCCGTAACTGTGGTGTTTGCAAAAATCGGATCGTCGCCATTATCAACATCAGAGATCGCAATGGTACCTGTTGCGGTCACAACATCACCGAGATTGCCTTCAGTCACCTTACCGGTGAACGTGCCCGTCACGACTGGCGCGTCTTCGGTGCCCGTAATATCAATCACGATCTTTTGTTGGGTGCCATCGGTCGCCGTGAGAGTGATGGTGTCTTGCACCTGCTCACCCTCGTCCAACTGCTGAACCTGGCTTTGGTCCAGCGTATACGTCCACTTTCCATCCACCAATACCAACTCACCGTAGGTGCCTGTAACGGTAATGTTGCTGAACTCTGGCTCATCGCCATTATCAACATCAGTAATAGCAATGGTGCCTGTTGCGGTCGCGACATCACCGAGATTGCCTTCAGTCACCTTACCGGTGAACGTGCCCGTCACGACTGGCGCGTCTTCGGTGCCCGTAATATCAATCACGATGTTTTGTTGGGTGCCATCGGTCGCCGTGAGAGTGATGGTATCTTGCACCTGATCACCCTCGTCCAGCTGTTGAACCTGGCTTTGGTCCAGCGTATACGTCCACTTCCCATCCACCAATACCAACTCACCATAGGTGCCCGTAAAGGTGGTGTTTGCAAAAACCGGATCGTCGCCATTATCAACATCAGAAATAGTAATGGTACCTGTTGCGGTCGCGACATCACCGAGATTGCCTTCAGTCACCTTACCGGTGAACGTGCCCGTCACGACTGACGCGTCTTCGGTGCCCGTAATATCAATCACGATGTTTTGTTGGGTGCCATCGGTTGCCGTCAGGGTGATGGTGTCTTTTACCTGATCACCCTCGTCCAGCTGTTGAACCTGGCTTTGGTCCAGCGTATACGTCCACTGACCATCCACCAATACCAACTCACCGTAGGTGCCCGTAACGTTGGTGTTTGCAAAAATCGGATCGTCACCATTATCGACATCAGTAATAGCAATGGTGCCTGTTGCGGTCGCGACATCACCGAGATTGCCTTCAGTCACCTTGCCCGTGAACGTGCCCGTCACGACTGGCGCATCTTCAGTGCCCGTAATAGAGATCACAACTTCATGCTCAGTGCCATCTACAGATAAAACGGTAATACTTCTGATGATTGGGTCACTGTCATGATCCAAAGCCTGCACTTCTTCGTGCTCATTATTCAGCTGATAATTCCAGTTACCGAAAGCATCAATTGAGAAGACGCCCCAATAACTATCTTGAACCTCACTCTGTGATTGGAATAACGCTTCACCTGTATTTGGATCAGTAACACTGAGGTTGCCAGAAGTTCCAAGCGTCACGTCTTCTTGAACGGCACCTCTATCTTCACCATCAATCAACGCTTCAGTTTCACCAAGCTCTGAGGTTGTGAATCGAGAAATATTAAATAGCGTTGTACTTTGCTCTGTCGTCACGCCGGCGGTTTCAAAAAAAGTACTTGCTAGTACTTCTGCCCCCGTTCGTTCAACAGTACCAGAGGCCGTCAAACTTGAACCCGTAATTTCACCAGCTTCAGTAGCATATTCATCACCTAGTTGACTCGGGTCTTGTCCTTTTTCGATGGCCTCTAATATTTTCGCAAGCTTGTCGGTAGAATCAGTTTGAGCTTCACCTTCTGTGTCAGCAATATATACATGCTGAGGTTGGATCTTCCCCTCTACTAATTCAACGACCACTTCTCCCGGTAACAAGTTTTCTTTAGACGCAAAAGCTTTAATTTGACCATCTAGGCCGATTACAACATAGGTTTGTGCGGTTAATTTTGATGGTCCAACCAAGAGCTTATACCTCATTTAGTAAATACAAAAATCTCAAAGTCCATAAAACTAAGAAAGTAATAAGACTTATTTTCAAGAAGCGATATACACAATTGGGCGTAAGCTAGCATCAATTAACCCACCTAAAACACGCAATTATCCTATCAATAATTTTCATGTTTTAAATTTGTTTTATTTTGCACCGTAAAAACATATGTTATGCGACCTATTTTTAATATTCTTTAAACTTGTCATTAAATTTTCATTGAAATAGCAGCTTACATTCCAAAAAAGCAAGCAAAGGGAAACGTTTGCCTTGGGTAACATTAGTAATCTTTAATATTTATTTTTGAAAAATAACTGGCGTTAAATTATTTGGGGAGATTTTAGTGAAGCTAAGTAATATTAGTATCGCGTGTTTTGGTTTGCTAATACCACTGGTTTCTAGCGCACAAACTTTAGAACAAGCAATAGCGACAACATTTGCAACGAACCCTGATATCAAAAGTGCGTTTAACGAGTATATGAGTAGTCGTTATATTATCGATAAATCACGTGGAGCATATAAACCTAGTCTCGATATTGACGCGGGTATCGGTTACGAGAGCATTCACCCTTCCGACTCTACTGGTAAGAGTGATACCGAGATGAGCCGCAAAGATATGGCAATTACTCTTACCCAGTTGATCTGGGATGGTTCAAAAACCCTATATGACATTGATCGTACCTCTGCAGATGCAGAGTCTGTGCGTTATCAGTTACTTGCAGATGCCCAAAATGTTGCGTTAGAAGTCATCAAAGCTTATTTGGATGTAGTAAAAACACAAAAGCTGACTGCGCTTTCCACTAGCAACCTAAACACACATAAGCGAATTTATACTGATATTAAAAAGCGTACAGAGTCAGGAATTGGCTCAGTTGCCGACCTTAACCAGGTTAAAGCTCGTTTAGCAAAAGCTCAAAGTAATGTTTTAGCTGCACAAAATAACCATAAAGACGCTCAAACAGCATTCTTTCGCTTAGTTGGTGAAGCACCAACTAACCTTATTTTTCCGCACGCAGACCAAAACTTTATCCCCAATTCTCTAGACGAGGCCCAATCGCAGGCTTTTGACAATCATCCTGTCATAAAAATAGCACTCGCAGATGTCGATTCTGCCAGGTTCCAATATAAACAAGCAGATGCAAACTATTTCCCAGTCATCTCATTTGAAGCGAAACAAAGCTGGAACGATGATGTAGGAGGAGTAAATGGTCTCAACTCTGAAACACAAGCAATGCTCCGTGTCCGATACAACCTTTACAACGGTGGCCGAGACTCTGCGAACAGCGACAGTATGGCCTATCAACTCAATAAAGCGAAAGACCTCAGAGAGCGAGCATACCGAAGTGTGGAGCAAGAGCTCCGCCTTTCGTGGAGCGCTCTTGAACTGACTAAACAACAAAAGTCTTTTTTAATACAACACGTTGATTCCATGTCAAACACCGTTATTGCATACCAAAAACAATATCGTATTGGAAAGCGCACCTTACTTGATCTGCTGAACACTGAAAACGAGTTGTTTGAATCACGCAAAAACTACTTAGAAACACAATTTGCACAGCAATACGCACAATATCGGACCCTGACTTCAACCGGGCAGCTTTTAGACGCATTGCGCGTCGACATACCGGAAGCGTGGACTCAATCGGTGGAGTACTAAATACAATGAAAAAGAACCTTCTAATCACTCTGGCTTTGGTCATAATGAGTCATCATAGTGCGTACGCACAAGATGAGCTGACGTACATTCCTATACCAAAGGCGAATCAGATTGCTGACCTAAACGACTTGGACAAAGATGGTGTGATAAACGCTCGTGATCTTTGCGCAGGCACTCCAATAGGGGCAGAAGTGGACAATGATGGTTGTGAAACCTATTTGCATAAAGAAGAGCAATACCAACTTAAGATTTTGTTTGATAATGACTCTGCTCTTATTAACCAAATTTTTAAAAACAAGATAGATGAGTTGGCTGCATTTCTTAAAAAGTATCCAACCACTTCTATAGAGATACAAGGATACGCAAGTAAGGTAGGACGCGCAGAATACAATTTAAACCTATCTCGCCATCGTGCAGAGAATGTACGCAATCTATTGATAAAAAAAGGAATCCCGGGTGACCGCCTCGCAATTATTGCTTTTGGCGACACACAGTTAGCAGAGCCGGGTATGGATCGTGTCAGCCACGCATTAAACCGCCGCGTTACTGCCACTGTTGTCGGCCAGCAAGGGATGGTTAAAGATGAGTGGACGATATTCACTACCTTCCCAGAAGTAAAATAAACTTATACCCCTGCTTATTTGCATAGATGAGTGGGGGTATTTTCATGTCATTACGCCTAACTAATTAGACACAACTAATAAAACAAACACTAACATTAATCATAACTCACTAATATTATAGTAAAAATTAAAAAGTGAGCCTTTGCTCTATATTAGTAGTAATATATTAGAGTCAAAATTAAAACCACCAATACTTTTAAATGGGAAGAAGATAAGCCAATCAATAACACTGAGGGGTTTAAGCAATCACCTTTCTTCACCACAATATGAAATCAATTTATTATATAGCTTTAATAAATCAATCATCTATTGAGGAAACATAATAAAACATGACAGAAACATGTCTTCGTAGATTGAGCCAGTTATTAAAACATTACAAACACTCTCAAACGTATCAGGTAAACCTCGACGATTTAGAACTGGTTTTTTCAACTTCTAGACGCAACATATCTAATATACTGAGAATACTTGACAGCTACAATTGGATCCACTGGGAGCCAGGTCGTGGCCGTGGGAAAGCCAGCACACTAAAAGTGACGGTAACAATACATCAAGCCCTATACTTTACGATTCGTAATGAAATCAACAATGGTAGCTTTGACGTCATCTCGAGGTTACTTGAGCATTACCGTAGCACTGCTGTAAGCGCACTTAGCCAAGCACTCGCAGAAGTTTCAGAAGAAAACAAAGATTCAAATACACTCATCGTCAGCCAGTATCCTTGGGTAGATGAGCTAACCCCTTCACTGACTTATCGCTTTTCAGAACTGCAGGTAATACGCAGCTTGTATGACACCCTATTTACCGTTGATCACTACGGTCAATTAAAAAATCACCTCGCTTGTGAGTACAAAAATGAAGGCAGTTGTATATATATTTGGCTCCGCCCTGATATCTACTGTCACGATGGGCTAACATTACAAGCAGAAGATGTCGTACACTCTTTAAATAAGCTCGTTACAACAGATGGCCCCGTCCAAAAATTACTTCAGCAAGTCACTCGTATCAGCTTCGATAATGCCAAACAAGCTATACGTATTGACTTAAAGCAGCCTAATAACTTATTCATTTACTGCTTAGCAACCGCAAATGCGTCTATCACTACTCGACGTCAGAAGAGCTTTAAAGGTCGCAGTATCACAATAGGTACTGGCCCATTTGTACTTAGGCATTGGGATACCGACAAAATAGTACTGAAGAAACATCATAACTATTTCGCAAAAAAGGCATTATTGGAGCAAATAACGCTCTCTCATCAAGGGACTGAGCTGGATCAATACATCAGTTATAATCAGGAAACTGACGATACCGAATGTTATATGATTCAGGCATTTTCTTTTCTAGCACGTAATCGTCGCGCCGAGTGCTCACTAAGCGAGCAAACTTGGCAGCGCCTATTTTCTTTTATCGAGAGTCGTAGATTTGAATTTGCCAAAGCGAATGGCTTGGAAACGATGCACATTCTCGATGATAGCTCTCACAACGAGAATGTTCCTCAGCTTGAGGGAGCGTTGGTCATAACCCATCCAAAGTGGACGATTGATTATTTAAGTAAAGCGAACCAATGGATCGTAGATTTAATCCGTCAAACTGGGTTGCATGTAGAATTTGTGGAGCTAACTGACGCTAGTAATCCTCAACTTGTAAAAGAACAAGCCGACTTGCTCTTTGTCGAAGATGTCGTTGAGCCACCTTTAACCTATGGAATTTATGAGTGGCTATTAACAGGTACAGGTATTCGATTTGCTCTTCACTCTGATGAATTTGAACAGCATGTTAATCACGTACACGATGCAGTCTCAGATCCCACGCCTGAAAAACGTTTGGAGGGAATACTCTCAGAGCTCAGAGATGATACAACAATCTTACCATTGTTCTGGGGGCAAGAAAAAATCACCAGAGCGAAAGGTGTAAGCGGTGTTCAACTCCGTAAATCTGGGTACAGTGATTTCTACAAACTAAGAGTCAGGGCCGGACAAGACTAATCTGTTAGAAGCTTCTGTTTGCTAATTACTTTTGTAATCTACGATGTGAGTTTTCAAAATAATGCTTAATCGCATTAAGCGAGCACAAAATTGAACTCACCGACGACTCGACCATCAATGTTGACAGGCTTAAACTGCAAATAATCACGGGCTTTTCCTCCCCACCACTCGTTACCAGTTCGCCCTTTCAAATAAAGCTGAGTCGTTAACAGCTCTTTCTCTCCACTCCATAGTTTGACGTGGATGTGGGGAGGTCGAGAGCTATATGGAACCGGAAATAACGTTTGAAAAAGGTAATTCCCATCTTCGTCAGTTAAAACTGCACCAAAGCCTGCGAAGTGAGGATCAAACTTATTATTGTTAGGTTGATTCGGGTGTTCATAGATGCCTTGTCCATCACATTGCCATATTTCTATTTTCATTCCAGACAATGGATTCCCTGCTGTATCCATTACCTTACCCTGAAGAAAAATGGGCTCACCAATAAGACCTTTCGACTGCAAAATCAAATTTTGACGAAATGGCACTGGAACCACGGGATAGAATGGTCCTTCCGTTTGAGGCGGTGTCGGCTTCATTGGGCTAGCGGATTTTAGCGAAGGCGCAAATATTAGCGACCATAAAGCTAAGAAGTGTCGACGTTCCATATCATCACCAGTGATTGTTTACCTTACTTAAGTTTGGTGATTCTTGATGATTTTTCCAGCATAGCAGCACACTAAAACAAATATGCCTCTGTTCAGGGCAACGCTGAACAGAGGCATTTACAAATTATCTGCTAATAATTAAACGGCTTCAAAGGCTAGTGCTTTCTTCTCTACCTGACGAAAAATAAGAGTGAGCACACCATTTACCGTTAAATAAAATGCGCCCGCAATACCAAATACCGTCAACGTATCGTAAGTTTGTGCGTTAATGCGCTGCGCGTAACCCATCAGATCCATGATCGTGATCGTGCTCGCTAATGACGTGCCTTTGAAGACCAAAATCACTTCGTTCGAATAAGCCGGAACGGCACGACGAATAGCGTATGGCAGCAGCACTTTTAGCGTTGCGGTTTTGTTCATCCCTAGAGCACGACACGCTTGCCATTGACCAGAAGGAATCGCGTTAAACGCGCCTTTAAACAGCTGAGTGCTGTACGCCGCGGTATTAAGCGCTAACGCTAACATCGCACAGAACCAAGGTTGGCTTAACCATGTCCAGAATACGCTTTCTCTTACGACATCAAACTGACCCGGACCGTAGTACACCAAAAAGATCTGTACCAACAAAGGCGTACCAGTGAACAAGGTGATGATGCCACGACTTACCCAATGCAAACCCGGAGTACGTAGGATCAGAGTTAGCGTCATCATCAAAGCAAGAATACACCCCACAACCAAAGAGGCCGCTGTCAATTGAAGGCTAGTGCCTAAGCCATCCAGCATTTGCCAAACGTGTTGTTCGTTCATGCGGTTGCCTCCTGTCCCATGCTCATACCTTGAATTGAGAACTTCTTATCAATCAGTTTGACGGCACGTTGTGTAATGAGTGTAATGACCAAATAAATTGCCGCAGCGGTTGCGTACCAAGTGAAAGCCTCGTGCGTAGCTGCAGACGTTAGCTGCGCTTGTTTCAGCAAATCCGTTACACCGATCAGTGATACAAGTGCGGTATCTTTCAGCAGAACCAACCATTGGTTAGTTAAGCCTGGTAGTGCGTGTCTTACAGCTTGAGGCAAAACAATGCGAACAAAAGCGTGTGCTTGACTGATGCCTAATGCACTTGCTGCTTCTCTCTGTCCTCTTCCTACGGCTTTCAATGCGCCACGTAGAGTTTGAGAAGCGTAGGAAGCGAAGATCAATGACAACGCCACCACGCCAGACAAGAACGGGCTTACCTCAATAAAGTCTCCGGTGATTAAAAACAGAACCTGCGTCGAACCAAAATAGATGAACAACACGACAAGGATTTCTGGCAAGCCACGTACAATCGTCACAAACGCCGTCATTGGCCATTTAACGAAAACGCGGCGAGACATTTCACCACTGGCGAATACCACTGCCAGAATCAAACCGACTAATAGGCTTGTGAAGGCTAGCTGGACAGTCATCCAACTAGCTTGAACAAGTGATAGAGAGTAACCCGTTAGTGCCATATTACTTACCGAAGTACTTGTTGTAGATTACGTCGTATTCACCGTTCGCTTTCACTGTTTTCAGTGCCGTGTTCAGCTTGTTCACTAACTCGTCGTTACCTTTATTTACCGCGATACCGAAACCGTTACCGAAGTATTTAGGATTAGTTACGTGTTCACCTACGTACGCTAGGTTGTCTTCTTTCTTGAACCATTCTGCTACGACTGCTGTGTCACCGAATACAGAATCAATACGGCCATTTTTCATATCGATGAACGCGTCTTGGTAGCTTGAGTAAGGAACCGCGGTTACGCCCGGCATTTGCTCAATCAGGTAACTTTGGTGTGTTGAACCATTTTGAACACCAACACGCTTACCTTCTAAACCTTTTTGGTCAGCCACTTTATCCTTAATAGATACAAATGCAGCTGAGTTATCGTAGTAAGGTGCAGAGAAATTAACTTGCTCTAAACGCGCTTCGGTAATGTCCATTGCAGAAATAGCAGCATCGTAACGCTTGAATTTTAATGCAGGGATCAGGCTGTCAAAAGATTGGTTGTGGAAAGTACATTTTGCTTCCATTTCTTTACACAATGCGTTCGCCAAATCGACATCGAAACCTTGAATTTGGTTGTTTTCATCCATGTACTCGAATGGTGCGTAAGTCGCTTCCATCGCGAATTTAATCTCTTCTTGTGCTGCTGCGTTTGCTGCCATGGTTGCAGAAGAAAGGCCGATTAGTGAAGCTAGTAGAATCTTTTTCATTGCAATACTCCGTGTGTACTTAGTGGGCTGACACTCGCAATGACAGCCGAGCTTATCTGTTAAATAGACTGAACTTTAAAAACGTAATTTAGTGATTTAGGTAATCAGCAAACTGAGTGGTTTGCGGGTTAACAAACGCGTCGTGCGTGCCATGCTCCACAATATGTCCTCTCTCGAGGTACAGAACGTGACTAGCAATCTTTTTAGCAAAATCGACTTCGTGAGTAACAACGACTTGAGTGATGCCGGTTTCGCTTAAATCGTTAATGATCTTAACCACTTGATTTGTGATCTCAGGGTCGAGCGCTGCGGTAGGCTCATCAAAAAGCAAGACTTCTGGTTTCATCATCAGTGCTCGAGCAATCGCCACACGTTGCTGTTGACCACCAGAAAGTTGCATCGGCCATGCATCCGCTTTGTCTGCCAAATGCAACGTTGCGAGAATTTGCATTGCCTGCTTCTTCGCTTCTTCTTTATCCATGCCAGAGACTTTTACTGGAGCCTCAATCAGGTTCTCCATCACTGTCATGTGTGGCCATAGGTTGTACTGTTGGAACACCATGCCCACTTTACGACGAAGCGCTAAACCTTGCTTCTCTTTGATTTCAGTTGAAAAGTCGAATGCGTCATCAGCGATGTTTAACTGGCCGTTATCCGCCCCTTCAAGAAGGTTAAGAACACGTAGCAGAGAGCTCTTCCCTGCGCCACTTGGACCGAGTAAAACCAGTGTTTCCCCGCTTTCACACTTAAAGCTGACATCGTGAAGCACTTGTGTCTCACCGTAGGATTTATTGATTCCGCTTACCTGAATAGTCATGCTGACATACCGCATTAATTGTCACTTGGTATTTATATTACTCAATTGGACTTTTTATGCAATAAAAATGTATAAAAATTTAACTTGTTAATTTTTTGTATGATCAGAAACCACCAAGACAGAGTATCTGACTGGTTTGAAGAGTTAGTTTTAACTGAATTTGTTGAAGAAAAATCCAACAACATGGTGACGACCGAAACAAGGTTAAAATGGTGGTTATTTTTGTGCTGACGTGTAGAGGAAGTTTTGACTCTATGAGGATGATCTATTCCAAGTACACCCGCTCATTTTTGCACAGCATCCCCTGTTAGTTTTCCTGTAAAGTCCTCTATGGCAGGGTCCTGATTACGACTTCGCGAATGGACTATAATTTCTCTTTGTATCTGACTCTTAATTTGAGTCATCTAAGTATTAATGGGATAACTCCATGTTGAAGTCGCATTGTTTTTCTCTCGTTACACTCATTTCTTTGAGCTTGCTTTCTGTACCCAACGTTTGGAGTAGAACAGCAATCGTGTTACCTGGGTTGCATGAACAGGGTATTGATCTTCAAGATAAGCCTATCTCTGCTGCCGCTGCACTTGAATGGGAGTTGGATAATGCCGATATCGTGTTTGGAGCTTACGAAAATAAGAGTGATAACGAGCGTGTAAAAGCGCTTGGTTACATGTACAACCAAAAGCTGGAACTTAACTCAGGTTGGCTGGAAAACGATATACGTAACCAAGCAGAAATAAATAACATCGATTATGAGGACTTTTTTCTTCATTTTTCGGAAGACACTGTCCTAGCTGAAGTCGACTCAAGCCATGGTGAAAATACCTTACTCAATCGAAAACCGATGATCGTTGGCTATACGGCTAGCGCTGACCACGCCGGTTTTTGGCTATATCAACCACCGCCATGGGATGCTGATGTATTCGGTCAGGCGAATAATGGTGGTGCCCTCTATGTTTATCACTCAGAGAAGTTCGACCGCTTGACCCTTACGTTTTCCCAGTTTGCTCAAGGTGGCAACTTCACAATTGAATACCCTTCTGCCATCGATTCATTCGGTCTGGTAACAGAATGGAAAAGCTTCGCAATTAAAAAAGACAAGACTGAAAACATGACTAAAAACCAAACGGTAAACTGGTCTGTTCCTTTGGATTGGGTTCGCGCTACGACACACGATGGTAGCGGACAAACCTATGGTGGCGGTCAGTATTTTGGGTCCACTTTTTTACGCGACGGCGGCCGCCTTTACGTTGCGAAAATTACTTGGCATGACGACAACATAGAAAACCGCCCACGCCTCGAAAACATTCAACTCAAAGATAGCTTCCCTGTCGCCAATGTCTCAGGAGCACCAACGGAGACACCTGAAGGTCAAACCATTCAGCGCTGGCGACAAATTCGAGGTTTTGACGAATCAGCCGATCGAAACCAAGATAATTATCTTTCTTGGCAAGAGTTCAAGAGCCGCTCAAATAAGAATGCAACCGCACGATTTCGTTGGGAGTCACGCGTTATTCCATTTGGTCGCATGTGGAATCAAACCTCTTCTTGGGCATTAACCAACCTCGGCAATCCCGATCTTGCCAACGCAATACACCACTATTACCAAGCTGAATGGGCAAAACAAGGTTTAAACGGTGCGTACAACGACGATACGAATAAGTTACTCGGAGAAAATCAGTTCTACGTTTATTCCGGTGGTACGGTGGATGAGCTTGGTTTGGTGGCGGGAAGCCAAGCCGCTGATGATGCATACAAAGCGCAATTCTCGGCGTTCTTAAACAAATTGGCGACGCTGGATGCGGATGCGTTAATTGGCCTCAACATAGGCGCGGCCAACTTATTCGGTCGTAACGGCCAAAACCACTTGGTTGGTGCTGGCTCCTTGTACTTGCGCGAGCACTACCTTTTCCCTTCTACCGGCTTTAGTGGCTATGCTGGCTTGGCTAAATTTTGGGATAACTCTGCACTCGCCAAAGTTGGCCAGAAAGTGATTTATCAAGCGACAACGCGTTATGGTCGCGTTCAATACTTTGGTAACACAGAAGACAATTGGAAACAGGACCAATACTCTGCACTAGCGGTGTTCTACTTAAACTATCACCCTGAGCGCAGTTACTTTAATCAGTGGAACAATGGCTACTTATATGGAAGTAATAACACAACAGGTGACAACTTCTGGAAGGCAGGCGTACCAAAGAATATTGCTTATCAACCTAGCACCTTGCTTGCCGTTGATTTAGGTACACCAGCCAATCAAACCCCAGAGGGGTATCAGGCGACTCCGGTAATGATGTCCACCAGCACGCCCTATTCCGCCGATTACACGGTGATTGGAGATGCTTCTATGAGCAAAGTGGCTCATCCTGACTTGCCTAATGGCGCTATCGATTTGTTACCAACCCATACGTACTTTGCGTATCGCTCAGAAGATACAGTAGTGATGCATGGCCCTACGGAGATGGTATTAGCCCGCGAATTCACCAAAGGCCGAGTGCTGTATCGGACTGATTTCTTTGGCAAGAATATCGATTATTTCTCCTCACCGAAGATAACTATCGCACTTCCAGAGCCTATGCGACCTGTAGATCAAGACGGTAACATCGGCGACTATGTTTCTCACATTGAGATCGGCGGCTACGAAGGGGTGTTCTTGCTGTATTAACTCCCTTTCAAACACTCTCACTCAACGCTTCATAAATCGCCGTTTTTATGCTTAACGTCACTGAAAAAACCTTGTTCACTGAATCTTTATAAACCGATGTATATACTGAAGTAAATGACAACGACAAGGAAATTCAGTCACATGAAGACGACACTTTCAATGCTCTCTGTTCTGCTGCTCTCAGCATTATCAACTCATGCAAATGCGGATGAATGTGGAAAAATAACCATCGCGGATATGAATTGGAATTCGGCCAGCTTAATGGCGCACATCGACCAATTTGTCTTAAATGAAGGCTACCAGTGCGATGCGGAATTGATCCCTGGTGATAGCGTTCCTACAGGCACCTCTATGATTGAAAAGGGGCAGCCTGACGTTGCGCCAGAGTTATGGACAAACGGTATTAAAGAAGCACTTGATAAAGGGATTGCGGATAAACGCTTGCGCATCGCTGGTGAGTCGCTTGTCAATGGCGGTGAAGAAGGCTTTTGGGTTCCCGCCTATCTGGTAAAACAGTATCCAGAGCTCGCGACGATAGAAGGCGTCATTAAACACGCCAAGCTGTTTGAACACCCTGAGGATGATGACAAGTTCGCCTTTTATAGCTGCCCTGCTGGTTGGACATGCCAAATCACCTCCGGTCACTTGTTTAATGCATTAGGGTTAAGTGAGCACGGCTTTGAGATGGTTGACCCAGGCTCTGGCGCAGCATTAGCTGGCACCATCGCCAAAGCCTATGATCGCAAAATGCCTTGGTTTGGTTACTACTGGTCACCAACACCCGTATTGGGCAAGTATGATATGGTCAAAGTGGATTTTGGTAGCGGAACGGATCTGGAAGAGTATCGCAACTGTACCACCCAGCCTGATTGTGCTTCACCAAAAGTAACAATGTACCCACCTTCTCCAGTTCGCACAGTAACAACTGAGGCATTTGCGAACAAAGAACCCCAAGCATTCGCGTACTTGCAGCAACGCGGATTTACCAACGAGCAAATGAGTGAAATGCTGGCCTGGATGGAAGATAACTACGCAGATGGTGAAGAAGCGATGTTTTACTTCTTTAATACCTATCCTGACTTATGGAAAGGTTGGGTATCTGAAGACGTAGCGGTGAGAATCGAAAAAGCGCTCTAGTGATTGACGTCTAACTCGTACCAAATAATTTAGCCTCCCATACCGTTTGAGTAAATAGTATTGGAGGCTAATCAACGATTCGTTAATACATGGTGTGACCATTCAATGTTTCTTTAGGAATCTCTTGCAGAGCGTCCCAATGTTCGACGATTTTCCCATTATGATCAAAACGAAAGAAATCCATCGTCACGTATTCAATATCATTAGGCCATGTTTGGTGAGTGTGTAGTGCCACCAAATTCCCCTCAGCAATGGCTCGCACAAACGTAATGTCTTTATTGGGATACTCGTTTTGCATCCGCTCAAAATACTCGATAAAAGCCTCGGGGCCATTTCCAACTAATGGATTGTGCTGGATGTACTCATCGCCAACGTACTCTTCAACCGCCTTTCTTGGGTTACCTCGATAGGCGGTTTCGTAAAACGCAATGGCATTTCTTTTGTTCTCTTGCAGGTCCATTTTTCTTCCCTATGTCGCTCTACTTGGTATTTAACGATAATCATAGCCTTAGAACCTAAGAAGTGACCGAACATCGCGCACAAAAAAGGCCGCTAAACCGCAGCCTTCATCACTTGAAACTTGTAATCACAGTCCCTTCAGAGCTTAAACCACACCACCAGCGCCCTGCATGGAACGCTCACTGTTCTCCACTAGCAATGCAGTTGCGGTTTGTTTCAATGTTTCCCACTCTTGGTCTTCGACAAAAATACCATTTTGCCAAGAGGCTTGTTGCGTGTTGCTTAACTCATCGCCTTCAATGTGAATGGTGTATCCCTGTGCGCTTTTCTCGATATCGAAATCGTTCACAGAGAGTTCGATAACCATACTATGCAAATTCGTATCATGCCCATCAAACTGATCCGAGAAAAAGACTTCTGGCGCGATTCGTCCACGGTTTAACACATAAAGCGTTCGTTTTGGACTAGAGCCATTGACCCATTGTGCACGGCACGCGATGCCTTTTGCAGAGAGCTTCAACAACTCACTAAAACCTAGCCAACGGTTATGGCACTGTTTCAATGTGATATTAATCGACTTGCTGTTGATCATTTTCTCAAGTGCGAAATCCAACACGGCGGGTAAGTGGCACGCCACACTGCCATTGTGCAAATCCATCTCGATACTCGATGGCGTGCTGTTGGTCACCGATACGGCGCAGTCCGAATCTAACCCAAGAAACAGGCTGGCGTTATTAAAGTGACGCACCCCGTGCAAGCCAACCATTTGCAAGTCCGCCACCATGTTCGCAATGACATCCGCCTCACCACAGTGACGGCGCATGCCAAGAAATGCCTTATTAACCGCGGCCACCAATTCGTTGTGAGAGACGATCATAATGCAAATCCTCCGTTGATTTTTTGATTGTCACTTTGCGCAATTTCTTCTCGTTCCGGCATGCTCGGGAAAATCCATGTGTCCGCCAGTTTAGGATCGTGAATTTCATCTAACAGCGGCGCACCTTGGAAGAAAGTAACTCGAACCCAACGATCCGAGCGCGGATCAAACTTAGTCGCACCAAAGATCGCCAACTTACAGCGCAATAAGTGCATTGGTAACGCATCTTTACGCAGCACGTTCATATGAATATCACCCATTGCTCGGTTGCCTAACGTCCATACGCGACGTGTGATCGAACGGTAAGTCGGATTTTGCAACAGAAACTCTGCTACGGACATTTCTTCATCACAACCAAGCAAGGCGTGGTACAAGCGATTCACTTGTCTGCCGATATCAAGCGGCAGCTCTTTTTCTTCTCCTGCTTCCTCACCACGAACACCAAGCCTTGGTTCTTCTTTGTCTTGTGAACGATACCAGAACCAGTAGTTGTTCTCGGCTAGTGAGTAATCCGCATCAATCGCCCAGCGGTATTTGCTTTGCAACACCTCAAGTAAATCTTGGATCTTTTTCCCGCCCGGAATCGATAACGTTTCATCCGTATTCATTTGGCTAGCAAATTCATCCACCAAAGATGGGTACAGTTCGATCAAGCAAGAGGTGAGGATTTCTTGGGCTTCCACACTCATTGTTTTCTTTTGCTCGACCAAACTCGCCCAGTTAGGATGTGATGCCATTAATGTTGTTAGCTCCGATAGCAGTTGTTTGATGTCTGCTATCGCTTGATGATTGAGCCTGTCTTGATGTTCATTGATGGTGATGACTTGCTCTAGATGGCGCTGTGCTTTTTGTAGTAATCCTTGCAAAGGAGCATGGAATGACGCTTCACACGGCATCGCAAAGACTCGCGCTACCGCACGCTCGCGAGAGGTCATCCATTGGTCAACGATGCACGGGTGATTAATCAAGTATGGAGCCATGCCTAAGCCAGTAGCATTGCCGACACCAAGGTAGCGCTGCAAGCCACGATGCAAAGCCACCGCGTTGTCGCCTCCTTGCTGAAGTGCTAGGTAGTGCACCCAATCCAGGCTGAATTCGCGCAACATATATACGGCACACATTTGCGCACTAAAAGACTGGCTGAAATCTGAGTTGTTCTCTAGCAGTTTGAAATCGGCGATGCCAAACTTGCCGTTCCCATAAACAGCTGTGGTACGCAGGATATAACCCACTTCCGCCAGCTCTTTTGGCTCGGGCTGCTTGCCTTGAGAAAGGGCGCTAACAATGTGTTCAAACACACGCACGCTTTTGTTTGCGCGAGCCAGAACAAGCACGTTATTCGGATTGCGTCCCGCTTCTTGCAGCGGTACATTTGCTCGCAATCTTTCCAACAAAGTAACATCAACATCGCCTTGAACCAGTGCGAATGTGACGTCCCACTTTTCAGCAATGACGCGGTCATTACGCTCGTCATCAGCAATTTCATCACAGAACACCACCAAATGATAAACGTGCTCTGGCGTGGTCAACTTGTAAATAACGTGACCATAACCACGCGGACAAAGTTGCCACTCATGCTTGGTTACTTGCCAGTTTTGGCTTGCCATATTACGAATCAGACTACGAACAAAGCTGATTCGGTTTTGGTGCATTGCGCCAAGCCTTTCGGCTGCCATGACAATCGCTGCGTCGCGCATAGTTGCTTCCGTATAAGTAGAACGATGTGCATCCATTTTGCTCACCACCTATTTGTTATTGTAAGAATACTAGGGTTTGTGCGGATGTAGGAGGAAAACACCCGCACAAGCTCCACGTTGTTTGAATTAGATAATTGTTATAGCCCTTGCTCTTTCGCCATTTTGATTGCGATTTGCGGTGCATTCCAAAGTGACGGCAACAGAATCAGCGAAACCGGAACCGCGGTAATCACAATGAAAGATTGCAGTGCAGAGATGCCGCCAGAGCCAAGCGAAATCAGGATCAGAGCTGTCACACCCATCATTACGCCCCAGAAGGTACGGATGATCGCATTCGGCTCCGTTTCACCACTGATCACGACACTGATTGTGTAGGTCATTGAGTCGCCCGTCGTGACGATGAAGATCGTGGTTAAAATCAGAAATAGAATTGAAGTCAGCATTGGCATTGGTAGTTGCTGAGTCACCGCAAGCAAAGCACCTGGCAAGTTAAAGCCTTCAAACGCCGCACTCACACTACCCGGCTCAGCAATTTCAAACGCAAGGCCAGAGCCGCCTACAATCGTGAACCAAAAACAGGTGGTGAGCGGAGCCACAATACTGATGGTTGAAATAACTTGGCGAATAGTGCGACCACGAGAAATACGCGCAATAAAGATTGCCATCATCGGACCATAACCAAGGAACCAGCCCCAGAAAAATACTGTCCACCAGCTTAGCCAACCTTCGTCACCGCGATAGGTCGCCATTGGGATAAAGTTATCCAACATGCTTCCGACCCCTTGAATGTATCCGTTAAAGATAAAATTCGTAGGACCAAAAAACAGGATGTAAACCATCAATGCCATTGCCAGAATCACGTTGTAACGACTAAGCAGTTGCATGCCTCGGCTTAATCCACTGAGTGCTGACAAGGTGTAAAGCGCAATCGCAAACAAGATGATGATAAGCTGAGTCGTAAAGCCATCAGGAATATCAAACAATGCATTTAACGCGTAGCTAACCTGCAAGCCAAGAAACCCAATTGGACCAATGGTGCCCGCGGCTACCGCGATAATGCAGCATGCGTCAATCAATGCACCGAGTTGGCCTTTAAGTGCTCGTTCGCCCAAGACTGGGTAAAGCAAAATACGGGGTTTTAGCGGTAAGCCTTTGTCGTAATGCAGGTGCATCACCACGATGGAAGTTAAGCTACCTACAATCGCCCAAGCCAGAAAGCCCCAGTGCATAAAGGATTGCGACAACGCATTCACCGCACCTTGCTGCGGGTTATCTTGCGCGCCGTATAGAGGTGGCGGGCTAACATAATGCGCGATAGGCTCAGCCGCGGCCCAGAAAACGCCACCACCAGCCAATAAGGTACAGAAAATAATCGCCATCCAGCGGAAAGAGTCCATTTCTGGTTTTGCAATCCCGCCCAACATCACCTTGCCTGTTCGCCCTGCAGCCAAGCCAAGACCAATAAGAAAAGTGAGAAGCAGCAGTAACTGCCAGTAAGGACCAAACACCTGAACTGCCCAGCCAAAGCCGGCGTTAACGATCGTAGATAACAACTCGCCGTCATAAAGTGCAATAGCAACGAACAACGCGATAAAACCACCGCTATACCAAAAGGCCGGGTTATTCAGTCCTAATTTGTCCGTCGTGTTTTCTGTTGTTGATGTGTTGTGTGTTGCTTTTGACTTGCCCGATGACACGCTCATCGTGGAAGCTTTCATGCTATTGGTTAAATCAGACATACTCTGGCTCCAGAGGTTCTTTGCAGCTGCCAAAGACTGGCTACAAATGTGAGTTTTACGCCTGCCGTATTGTTGTTATGTAGGCAGGCGGTTCCTAATTTTGGGTGTACTATGAAATAGGCTCTAATCCTTCTTTGAGGAAGTTAAACCAGTTTTCACCCAATATTTTTCCTGCCTCAGATTCACTGAATCCGTGACGCATTAATCCGTTGTAGATGTTCTCCATCCCTGCACTGCCGCAGAACCATGGCAGCGCATCTGGCCATCCCGAGTTACTTGCCGAACCTTCGCCGTAATCCATCGCTTTTGACCAACGACCGTTGCGCATCCACTCCAACACTTGTTGCGGCTGGTTTAAGCACAAATCGCTACCGATACCTAAATGGTCAACGCCAAACATGTCTGCGGTTTTCGCAACCATCTGGCAGAAATCATCCAGCGTGCACTGGCTGCCATTTGGCAAATGGAACGGATATAAACTGAATCCAATCAAACCACCGCGCTCCGTCAGTGCTTTGATCACGGTGTTGGACTTGTTACGCAGTGCGTCATGCGCAAACGTCGGGTTGGCATGGCTGATACAAATTGGACGCGAAGAAAGATCGATGGCTTCCAACGTAGAACGCTCTGCACTGTGGGACATATCAATGATCATCCCGACTCGGTTCATCTCTTCAATCGCTTGCTTACCAAAGCGAGTTACACCTGAATCGTTTTGTTCGTAACAACCTGTCGCCAGTAAGCTTTGGTTGTTGTAGGTCAATTGCATGATCAGCAGACCTTGGCGGCGCATCACTTCAATCAGACCAATTTCATCATCGATAGGTGAGCAATTCTGCGCGCCGAAGAAGATGCCGACTTTGCCTTCTGCTTTGGCTTTTTCTACATCTGCCATTGAATAAATAGGCATGATGAGGTCCGCATTTTGCTCGAAGCGCAAGTTCCATTCAGCAAAACGCGTTAAGGTTTCGCGCGCAGTTTCGTGGTAGACGATGGTGGCATGAACAGCGGTAATGCCACTCGCCTTAAGCGTTTGGAAATACTCTCGATCCCAATTGCAGTACTGCAATCCGTCAATCACAATCCGTTGTTGGTACATAACCACTCCTTAAACAATTTCTTAGCCTTTCAGTGCGGGTAACTGACACCATCAGCTACCCTGCTGTTCTTAGTAAGGGCGCTGATAAGCGGTTTTCACCACGGTGTAGAACTCTTTGGCGTACTGCCCTTGCTCACGAGGGCCAAAGCTAGATTCTTTACGGCCACCAAATGGGACGTGATAATCTGTACCCGCAGTTGGCAAGTTAACCATGACGCAGCCCGTTTGGACTTGCTGTTTGAAGATCGCGCTATTGCGCAGACTTTGCGTGATAATGCCGCCTGTCAGGCCAAAGCGCGTATCGTTCGCGACTGCAATCGCCTCATCCAAATCAGAAACGCGAATCACGCTTGCCATTGGTGCAAAGACTTCTTCTTGGTTCATTTCCCAGCTGTTTTGTGTGTTCAAGAACAGGGTTGGTGACATATAGTAACCGTCATGCTCTAGGCTCAGACGCTCACCACCGAAAGCCAGCTCCGCGCCTGCTTGGCGTGCGTTTTCAATCCACTCAAAGTTCGCATTCAGCTGGTTACCATCAACAACAGGGCCCATGAATACGCCCTCTTCCAGTGCGTGACCCACTTTTAATTCGCTCATGCGTTTGATTAGCGCTTCAACATACGCGTCGTGAATTCCGTCCATAACCACAAGACGAGAAGACGCGGTACATTTTTGACCTGCACCCGAGAATGAGCCTGCGATTGTTGCTTCGACCGCAATTTGAATATCTGCATCATCTGCCACTACGAGCGCGTTTTTACTGCCCATCTCTAGCTGACAACGCACAAAGTTTGGTGCCGTTGCCGCGGCGACTTTACGGCCTGTGTCCACAGAACCAGTGAAGCTCACGCCGTTCACATCTTTCGAATTGATAAGGGTATTACCAACTTGCGAACCGCTACCCAAAACGAGGTTAAACGTGCCAGCAGGTAAACCTTGGCGATGGATAATCTCAGTCAGTGCAACGGCACTTGCTGGAGTTAGGTTGGCAGGCTTCCAGACGACACTATTGCCAAACGCAAGTGCTGGCGCGATTTTCCAAGCCGCTGTTGCTGTTGGGAAGTTCCAAGGAGAGATAATGGCGATAACGCCGACGGCTTCGCGAGTAACTTCAACGGAGACACCTGGACGGACGGAAGCAGCGTTATCGCCAATTTGACGCAGTACCTCAGCAGCAAAGTATTGGAAGAATTGGCCGGCACGGTAAATCTCACCTCGACCTTCAGCAAATGGCTTGCCTTCTTCACGCGAAAGCAAGGTGCCCAATTCGTCACATCGTGCAATGAGCTCATCACCAATCGCTTGCAGCACTGCTTGTTTGCGCTCGATTGGTGTTTTTTCCCACTCTAGCTGCGCTGATTTAGCCGCTTGAATCGCTTGCTCTACTTGCGACACACTCGCTTGTGCGAAATCGCCAATGTTTTCGCTGATATCAGAAGGGTTAATATTGACGATGGTTTCCATGCCAGATTGCCATTCACCTGCTATATAGAGGGATTTTTCTGCTTGAACATTGTTAATAAAAGTCATGGTTCTTTCCTTGTTCTTCCGATTTGTGATGGCAAGCCACCCACTCACTGATCTCAATTATTCTTGTTGGATTTATTCTGGTTGGCTTGCCGACGCGTAGACGACAAACTCCACCAACATTTCTTCTCGTGCTAACCCTGCAACCACCATGGCGGCGCGATTTGGGTACGGCGCTTCAAAATATTCCGCGTACACTTGGTTAACGGTTTTTAAGTATTCTCTGTCGGTCACGTAAATCAGGACCTGCAATACAGAGTCCAAAGACTCCCCTGCACACTCCAGGGTGTGAATGAGATTGTTAAAGGTTTGACGTGTTTGTGCTTCGATGCCGCCTTCCACAACCGCGCCTGTGTCATCAATAGGAATTTGAGCCGTATACAGAGTTCCATTGTTAACAATCGCCCATTCAAGCGGCGCTTTAGAAGCAAATAGACTGGTTTTAACTGGGTGTTTTTTAGTAGGAGTATTCACGTGCCTTTCAACCTTTGTAACAGCTTTGTTTCAATATGGTTAAATGATGCACATTGACAGGCGATAAATCTAACGGTAAATTTTTTACATTTGATAAATAAAACTTATCACCTCATTGAGAATAACGTAAATAAAGGGATTAAGAGGCATTAGGGATGAGTATTAAGCTTCAACAATTAATGCATTTTGTGATGGTAGTCGAGGAAGGTGGGTTTCGAGCCGCTTCACATCGTGCAAATCGATCTCAGGCTGCGCTCTCCACGTCGATAAAAGAGCTAGAGAGAATGCTAGGACAAACGCTGTTTGAACCCGGCAACAAAACCAAATTAACGCCTTTTGGTGAGATTTGTTTGCCCAAGGTGGTTCAGTTTCTCAATATCTACAGTGCGCTGGACAACGATCTCAAAGCTGCCGCGGCCGGACAGCAAGGGAGAGTGCGAATTGCGAGCGTTCCTTCTGTTGCAGCGAAACTCATCCCGAGCGTGTTGGGTGCCTTTTGCGAGCAGTATCCAAATGTAGAAGTAAGCTTGATCGACGATAACGCGGCGGGCGTCGAGGCTCGCTTACTCTCCGGTGAAGTCGACTTGGCGCTCGGTAACCCCTCTCACCTTGATGAGGGCGGCATTGACTTTACACCGCTGTTGTCCGACCCCATTGGCGTGGTGTGTTTAAAAGATAACCCGATTGCCAATCAAACAGAGGGAATCGAGTGGCAAACTTTGCTCGAACAACCTTTTATTCGTAACGGCACCTGTACGCTTCTCGATCCAACCCCAGCCAGAGCACTGAGTGAGCAAGCGCTCTATTCGGTCGAGAATATCACTTCGCTGTTTTCTGTCTTAGAGCTTGGGATTGGTGTCACGACCCTACCGAAGCTTGCTTTCCCAACCAATGAAACACGCTTGGTTTGGATCCCACTTATCGATCCACCGCTTGAAAGGCAAATTGGTATCTTTACGTTGACCGACCGCACGATCTCGCCTCAAGCAAAAGCGTTTCATGATTTGTGTGTACGTTATCTAAACTATCAAGATGAAGAGACGTAGTTCGAAGGTTTTAGCTAACAGTGGCTCCATTAGATTTTAGAGCCACTGTTATTTGATATTAAGTGACAGATCCGGTCATATGAAATGACGACGCTCTTATTGCACTTATTCTGGCTTGATATTCTGATTCATTCTGAACAAGTTATTTGGATCAAACTTCTTCTTCACTGCTTGTAAACGCGCAAAGGTTGGACCGTAGGCAGACTCTGTACGTTCAGCTTCGTCTTGTGTAAGGAAGTTGATATACGCACCTCCACTGGCATACGGTTTGGTTTTGGCAAAAAAGTCTCTCGCCCACGCGATACAAGCTTGGTCATCTTCTGCGGAGTCCCATCTTCCATGCACATTTAATACATAGTTTGCATCACGGCTAGAATAAGCCATAGACTCAGGCTCAGGTCTAGAGGCAGCGCAGCCAAGAGAGGCGATAAAAATCTCACACTGAGGCGATGGTAACTTACCTGCGTATTCTATCGCTGCATCAATCACACCTTCGCTTAGCGAGTTAAAATTGTGCGATTTCCAATAGTTACGTGCGCCCGGAGTAAGCAATGGATCAAACGCTTGCTGCCACGCCGCAAATGGCTGTACACCAACGTGCTCACCATGTGCATCACCAAACTCTCTCAACGGTGCAATTAACTTCTCACCTTCAGCCGGGTCACCCGCATAACATATCGCGAGTACAACCACTTCTTTACCGTGAACGCTTTCAGGTAAGAATGGGAGTGGCGGCGCTTTCCGACTCACCATCCAGACACTTAGGTCATCAGGGGCCGACTCAGTGAATTTCGCAAACTGGGTGATAATGGATTTCGCTTGCTCAAATGGAAAGACAATGAGACCACTTAACACCTCTGGACCGACAGGATGTAGCTGGAATTCAAAACGCGTAACGATACCAAAGTTACCGCCGCCCCCACGTAACGCCCAGAACAAATCGGCATTTTCTGTCTCATTCGCGAGCAGTTGACGACCATCTGCAGTTACGACATTTGCAGAGACCAAGTTGTCTATCGTCATACCATATTTTCGGCTCAACCAACCAAAACCACCACCAAGCGTTAACCCCGCAATTCCCGTGGTTGAATTAATGCCGACAGGCGTTGCTAATCCATATTTTTGTGTGGCCTCATCGACATCAGCCAACGTACAGCCAGGTTCAACGAAAGCCCTTCTTTCGCTTTCATCCACTTGAACATGATTCAAAAGTGACAAGTCGATCATCACACCATGATCGCAAACCGCATTGCCCGCAATATTATGCCCACCACCTCGGACCGAAAGTAGCTGATTGTTATCCCGAGCAAAGTTAACCGCCATCACGACATCATCGGCAGACTTGCAGCGAGCGATAACACCGGGACTCCGATCTATCATGCCATTCCAGATTTGACGAACTTCGTCGTACGTAGGATCTCCGGGCAAAACAACATCACCCTGAAATTGATTTTTGAAGTGTTCAATGGTTGCATTTTCTAGACTATTCATATTAGTTGCCTCTCACGTTTTACATGAGGCTTGCAAAGCACAATGCAACGACAAGCTAATACAAGTCCCTCACAATTAAACGTGACGTTTGAGTAGCTATTTTCAGAAAATAAACAAGGCCCCACAGTAACGATACCGTAGGGTCACAAATTCCCTTACTCTCTTGGGTTCGATAAAGCTGAAACACAGTTATAAAAATCAGATAGTTATCGCAATGATACCGCACCTCAAAGCACCTTCTGTATTCTTTACCCTGCGTGACACTCGCACCTAATTATTAATAAGTTCATTGTAAGTTTAGAATGCAATTTAGTTTCAGATATGAAACTTTGTCTTATAATTAATATTTTTAATAATTAATTATATTACCTTTATTTATCAATTAAATAGGATTATAAAAATATTTTGGACTGCGAATAGTGAATAGTGAATAGCCGTTAGAGGCAGTGATATTGAATTAAATCGAATAGCCTTCTTAGTGCTTTAGAAGACTATTGCGCTATTTATCAGTGACATACCGCCACTTAAGATGGGTTATTTGCGACGATTTCGGTTCTTATACACCACGCAAAAGTTACCACGTTTGGTTCGGCATTTTGAGCAACGCTCGCAATCCACTGGCGCTCGATTACCCTCTTTCCAGCGTTTTATTAACTGAGGTTCAGCTAATAAAGGACGTGACACAGCAAAAAATTGGATATCTGTGTTTTCTGCAATTTTCTCAATCGCATCAATCTCACTCAACCCGCCGACAGTAATCACCGGTATGTTAACGTCCTGACTGATCACGTGCCCATATTCGTGAAAGTAACCTTCTTCTTGTAGTGTATAACCATCGAACGTTTCACCAACAAGTTCGTTTGCTTTGCCGTGAACATTGCCAGATACGATGATCGCATCAACGCCTACTTCTTCAAGTTTCTTACAGACGACGCGAGTTTCATCGAACGTTAAACCGCCGTCAAAGAACTCTGTTGCCGTCAGTTTAACGAGGATGGGAAATTCACTCCCAACCAGCTTTCTGGTTTCAGAAAAGATTTCTAAAAGGAAACGCATGCGATTTTCTAAGCTACCACCGTATTCGTCTTCGCGACGATTATAGTACGGGCTTAAAAACTGGTTAATTAAGTAAGTGTGTGCCGCATGAATCTCTACGCCGTCAAAACCAGCGTCTTGAGCACGTTTACTCGCCAATGCGAATGCCTTTACGATGTAATCGATCTCGTCCTTAGTCATCGCTTTGCCTTGCGTATTCGTGCCACGCTCAGGCACGTCACTCGGAGCGAAGATGACACGCTCACCGACGTTGTAGGTGGTTTTGGTTCCACCGTAAGCAATTTGCATTACGATTTTAGAATCGTGTTGATGTACTAGCTCTGTTAGCTTTTTGTATTCTTCAATAAAAGAGTCGTTGTAGATCCCCATCATCCCAGCGTTGGGTTTCTCTTCTTCCACGATATTGGCATAACCGGTAACAATTAGACCCACTTCACCTTTCGCCAACTCTTCGTAAATATCGTAAAGCTTATCCGTCATGTGGCCATCTTCGGTCGCCATGTTCTCCCACGTTGCGCTGCGCACAAAACGGTTCTTTAGGGTCATGTTGCCAATGCGGGCTTCGGAAAACAAAATGCTCAAAACCAGTCCTCTTAATGTTGTCTTTATGGTTCTATCTTTTCCCAAGTAACCAAGAACAAAAAAGGAACAGCGATACACAACGTATGGCTGTTCCTTCTCTGAATCCGTGAGACCTGCAAACTACAGGCGCACCTTAATGCCTCGTGGGTGGCAAAACTTTAATCTGGATTAAGGTTTAGTGAGATAAGCTTGTAAGCAAAGCAACTCGGCCGATTTCTCAGTTTACCTTCACTCTACATTCTGGGGGTAAGATCTTCTCTTTTTCGAATGAGACTTCACAATCCACAAGAGCGCTTCCTCCCCCATGTAGGTAAAAGTAATCAAGCACGAAAAATACTTTATTATCACGCTCTCCATACTCTTCTACAAAAACGCCAGCACTCTGGTTGAAATCCAGTTTTTCATTATCTAGAGAAATGGAGGAAACTCGAAATACATCATTTATTTCATAATCTGAACGATTAATTGTATCGACTTCAATCACTGGACTAATCTCCATGTTGTGGATAATAAGCCTGACAAGAATATCTCCAACGCGATAAGTTTCCACGGAGCTAACCGAGGACGGAACTTGGGCTAATACGCATGAAGAAATTGCAACAATTGAAAGAAGAGTAAAACGACGAAACATGAACCAAGACCATAGTAAAAAGGGATAATCATATTATCTCTTTTAGGCATGAATTCGAGTCTAGCAAAGCATGTAGCTCTCAGAATAGGAGCTACATGGAAGTGATATTAAAGAATTTCAAACTCAATAAATAAATGGCAACGGAATAAGCTCTAATCCTAGTACACCACTGATCCCCATCACCACTAGCAGTGAGACTTTAAACACCGACTTTGACCAAGCGATGTAGTTGCTGTCATCAATGCTGCGAAAGGTCACTTTCGTCCACATAAAGCAAACGACCGCTGCAACCGCTAAGTATTCATACCCGGCTTCACCAAGTAAAAATAACCCCAACGATACTGCTCCAAACGCCACGACATACGCTTTCATGTGTCGATGCGCTTTATGAATGCCCTCTTTAACTGGTAATACGGGAATCCCGGCTTCTCGGTAGTCTTGCATGCGGAACATGGCAATGGCATACGAGTGCGGCATTTGCCAGAGACAGAACATGGTAAAGAGTAAAATCGCTTCCAAGCTAATGAAGTTTGTTACCGCCAAGTAACCCACCAATGGCGGAACTGCGCCTGAGATACTTCCCACTAAGGTTCCATACACCGAGTTACGTTTGTACCACATCGTGTAAAAGAACACGTAATACACGTAGCCAAGCAACACGACGACAGCGGATAGTGGGTTTACTCGGATAAATAACAGTGCGGTGCCTACCAGCAATAAAGCAAGTGCATAAACAAACGCAATATCGATATTGATGTTGCCTTTCACTGTTTCACGATTTCGTGTACGTGCCATCTTTTGGTCGATATCACGATCAAAAATATTATTCACCACACAACCTGAAGCGATGACTAACCCCACACCAACTAACGTCGTAACGAACAACATTAGACTGGCTGGTTCTGTTTTTGCGGCGAGGAAGAACCCCGCCGCAACAGAAATCAGGTTGCCGAAAATAATGCCCGGTTTGGTGATAGACAAATAACTTTTCAGCATACCTTGGCCTACAACTTCATGTTGACGTTCATGTTGTAGATGATCCATACCGAGCCAGCGATAAGGATAAGTACAACAATGGCGGTAAACATCAGTGATACAAGGTTCCAACGTCCGTCGGATGTTTTCGTTTCCATGTGCAAGAAGTATTTGAAGTGAACAAATATCTGCACTAATGCACATCCAAATAGAATCGCATAGGTTGTTGTATCTGGTAATGATTTCGTCCAAACAAAGTAGAACGGAATTACCGTCAGAATCAGTGAGGCAATGAAGCCTTTCACGTAATCTGACGCACTGGTTTCTACATGTTGATCCATTACATTACCCCCAGTAAGTAAACGATGGTAAAGACACAAATCCAGACGATATCTAGAAAGTGCCAGAATAGGCTTAAGCAGTTAAAGCGCATTGCCATATTGTCGTTCAGACCTTTCGTCGACAGTTGGTGATACGCTACCGCTAACCAAATCAGACCAAAGGTTACGTGCAGGCCGTGCGTACCAACCAACGTAAAGAATGCCGATAGGAATGCACTTGTTTGTGGGCCATAACCTTCTTCAATCAGGTGATGGAACTCATAGACCTCCATACAGATAAAACCAAGACCAAGTGCGAACGTTACTAACATCCAACGTTTGAGACCAGCAACGTTGTTGCGCTTCATCGCGATAATGCCAAAACCAAATGTGATACTGCTAAACAGCAGCAGCATGGTTTCGACAAACACGAATGGGAGTTCGAAAATGTCTTTACCTGTTGGGCCCGCAATTGAATTGCTCGACAGCACAGCGTATGTCGCGAACAAGGTCGCAAACAGCACGCAGTCACTCATCAGGTAAACCCAGAAACCAAATAGCTTGTTGCCATTCGTGTCATGGTGGTGATCATGGTCGTGATGTGCTGCGATATTAGTTTGCATACGTCACCTCCAGATCATCTTTACTTTCGCTGTCTTTCACTGAGTTTTTCTTCGCTTCTTCAAACTGAGCTCGACGCTCGGCCTCAATTGCTTTGATCTCTTCAACTTCCACGTAGTAATCCACGTCATCGTTGTAGCTATGCTGAATACACGTCACGACAATACCGACCAAACTTGCCGCCGCTAGCCACCAGATGTACCAAATCATGCCGAAGCCAAATAGGAGCGACCAAGCCGACACGTAGATGCCTGTTGCCGTGTTTTTTGGCATATGAATACGTTCGTATTCCACTTCTTTAGTTGGATCGAACTCGCCACTTTGTTTCTGGTACCAGAACGCATCCAGCACATCACCTTTTGGCAGGTGCGCAAAGTTGTAGAACGGCGGTGGAGACGATGTTGCCCACTCAAGAGTACGACCACCCCACGGATCACCAGTTAGGTCACGGTTTTGCTCGCGGTCACGGATACTCACGTAAATTTGGATGAACTGAGACAATACGCCCAGCGCAATCACAACCGTACCTGCTGCGGCAATCGACAACAGTGGGAAGTATTCAGGGTTGATGTCTTGGCTTAAACGACGAGTCATCCCCATAAAGCCCAGCGCGTAAAGCGGTAGGAACGCCATTAAGAAACCAATAATCCAAAGATAGAACGCACGTTTGCCCCAAGTTTCATTCATGGTGAAACCTGTCGCTTTCGGGAACCAGTAAGTGATCGCAGCGAAACATCCAAACACCACACCACCGATGATAACGTTGTGGAAGTGAGCAATCAGGAATACTGAGTTATGCAGAACGAAATCTGCACCCGGAACAGCCATGAGTACGCCTGTCATACCACCAACAGTAAAGGTGATCAGGAAGCCCACCGTCCACATCATTGGCGTCGTAAAGCGAATGCGACCTTTGTACATGGTGAATAGCCAGTTGAAGATCTTCACCCCTGTTGGGATAGAAATAATCATCGTGGCAATACCGAAGAAGGCATTTACGTTCGCGCCAGATCCCATCGTAAAGAAGTGGTGTAGCCAAACGACAAACGCAAGAATCGTGATAACTACGGTAGCCCAAACTAGCGATGTGTAACCGAACAACTTTTTACGCGAGAAGGTTGCGGTGACTTCTGAGAACACACCAAAAATTGGCAAGACCAAAATGTACACTTCTGGATGGCCCCAAGCCCAAATCAGGTTGACGTACATCATTACGTTGCCGCCAAGATCATTGGTAAAGAAGTGCATGCCTAGGTATCTATCCAGCGTTAGCAGAGCGATAGTCACCGTTAGGATTGGGAATGAAATGATGATCAAAATGTTTGCACACAGAGACGCCCAAGTGAAAACTGGCATCTTCATCATTGGCATAGACGGTGTACGCATACGCAAAATGGTCGCGAAGAAGTTCACGCCTGTTAACGTCGTACCGACACCTGATATCTGCAGCGCCCAAATCCAATAGTCGACCCCGACTCCTGGGCTGGCCTCAATACCTGAAAGCGGCGGATACGCTAGCCAGCCGGTGCGACCAAATTCACCCAAGCCGAGAGACATGTTTGTTAGAATGACACCAACAACAAACAGCCAAAAGCTCAAGTTATTCAGATACGGGAAAGCTACGTCACGCGCACCAATCTGTAATGGCACGATGATGTTCATCAGACCAATGACCAATGGCATCGCTACGAAGAAGATCATGATCACGCCATGGGCAGTAAAAATTTGATCGTAGTGATGCGGTGGCAAGTAACCTGCTTCACCCGCAGAAGAAAGGAGTTGCTGACTACGCATCATGACTGCGTCAGCAAAACCACGAACAAGCATCACCATCGCTACTGCGATGTACATGAAGCCAAGTTTTTTATGGTCTACTGAAGTAAACCATTCATTCCACAAATATTGCCACTTTCCGGCTTTAGTTACCGCGTAAACTACGGCTAAACCAACCAGCGCCACAACCGCTAAGGTGATGACGATAATAGGTTCGTGGAATGGAACTGAATCAAGAGTTAATCTTCCAAACATTACGATTATCCTTGGTTTTCAGGCAAACAGTTCATTGAACCAGGATGCTGAGTCACAACGTCGGTGAACAAGAACGGAGGAACGCTAGAGAACAAAGTGACTGGCTCTGCGATACTTGGCGCTGCCAGTGAGCTGTATTGCTCCCAATCTTCAATACGATCAGGGCTCGCCTTCACTTTCTGCACCCAATTTAGGAACGCAGCACGATCAGACATTGCTGAAGCTGTGAACTTCATTTGCGAAAAGCCTTCGCCGCTGTAGTTCGATGCAAAACCCTTGTAGTCACCTTCGTGGTTCGCTATCAGGTTGAGCTTGGTTACCATTCCTGGCATCGCGTAGATCTGTGTACCTAAACGAGGGATGAAAAACGCGTTCATGATGTTGTCCGAAGTCAGTTTGAACTGCACTGGCACGTCTTTCGGGAACGCCACATAGTTCACCGTCGCAATGTTTTCTTCTGGATAGATGAACAACCATTTCCAATCGAGTGACACCACTTCGATCGTCATTGGTTTAACATCACTTTCCAATGGTTTGGAGGGCTCTAGTTCATGAGTCGAACGCCATGTGATCGTCGCAAGAATCGCAATGATGATGATTGGAATTGTCCATACCACCACTTCGATTTTGGTCGAGTGTGACCACTCGGGAGCGTACTCTTCTTCAGTGTTAGAGGCGCGGTATCGGTAAGCGAAGTAAATCGTCATTAAAATCACAGGGATTACAACGATCAACATCAGCAAAAGAGCAGTAATAATTAGCTCTTTTTCCTGCACACCAATGGCACCTTTGGGGTCAAGTAAAGCTGAATTACATCCTGAGAGCATAAGTATGACGGACGCCAAACTTCCCCTCGACAAGATGCGTTTATATCTTGAGGCTTCCATTAACTTTCTCGATGGTTGTCTGGTTTCAAAGCCAATGCCAATCACAGTAAATAAGAGCTCAGAAACAGCGCAGGGGAATGTTTGATAAAAAGGCAAAAATTTTGATAAGTATTTATTCTACTTACAAATTTTTCAGCGCCGTTATCAAGCATCTTAACCAGCTAGAATGAACAATTACTTGCTACGATTGGTATCAAGCTAAGAACCAGTTGTTATAGTCATTAGAATGTTTATGTGTTGAGCATGAGTAACGTCGGGATCAGAGCGAAACAAAACGGAATTGAGTGGAGATCAAAACCACACTATTAGTGTGAGTTTATTGTTACACTTTGAAACACAATGTTACATTTGGCGCATTATGAGGAGTAAAAAGTTAAAGCTCATTAGCCACAACTGGAAACTAACCTTCCATTAATGAAACTCACACTCTTTCAATAGGACATTAACCTCAACACGAACTTCACGTGCTTCAAAGTTAATGTCTTTTGAAACAGACAGTTGCAAATTCATTTTGATGAGACTGACTATCAACTGCATTTACATAGATAGCTTGAGTACGAAGGGGAAATTAAAAGTGGTAAATTGTGATCAATATCAAATTAATGATTTCACTTAGTATTTGAGTGGTATTTACTTCTCATTATTTACTTTTGGCAAACCATTCGCAGAGCGAATCCAAACATGAGTAATAAACACACTTACGTTGCCCAGAACTGGCTCTCGGAAAAATAGGAAATGATGAAAGGGAAAGAAGCTTGTCATTCCGGTCTGTAAACCTAACCCTAGGGCTTTTACATACGAATGCCGCCATCCACTTCTAAAACTCTGCCAGTAAAGTAATCACTCTCAAGAATGTATTTTACTGCATGCGCGATTTCACTTGTTTCACCCATCCTTCCAATTGGGATCATCTTTTCTAGTCGTTCTATGGCTTCTGGTTTCATTTGCTCTGCCATCGCGGTATGTACCACACCTGGTGCAATCGCCGCCGCGCGGATACCGTATCTTGCTAACTCACGGGCCCACGTTGTCGCCATGGTTGCGACCGCCGCTTTAGATGCAGAATAATTGGTTTGACCGATATTCCCTGCTCTCGCGACACTAGAAATATTGATGATAACGCCTTGTGAACCGCTCTCAATCATCTTGACGGCAGCTTCACGCCCACACAAAAATGTCCCCGTAACGTTGACGTTCATGACCAAATTGAATTGATCCAAAGACATCTTACTGATCACGCCGTCTTTTGATTTTACAAGTAACCCATCTCTTAGCACGCCAGCGTTATTGACTAGCCCATTGAGTTGGCCAAAATCTTGGATAACCGCTTCAAACGTGGTTTCAACATCGATTTCGCTCGTTACATCCACTTGATAAGTCAACGCTTTTGCGCTCAGCATTCGGCACTGCTCTTGAGTTTCCATTAAGCCGCTAGCGTTTACATCTAATAACGCTAAATCTGCACCGGCTTGAGCAAGCGTAATTGCCATCATTTGCCCAAGTCCCTGCCCTGCACCTGTAATGGCAATGACACTATTTTTAATATCCATAGTTACTGCACTCCGTCGCTAATAATGTTCCCTATTTCAAGCCTGTTTCGGTGGTCCGAAATGATGAGTTTTACTTCACCATTTCAGACGGCTTTGTAGCAAAACTCAGTCTAGCCCTTCTTACTCTTGTAAAACTCAAACAAGCTTGAGAAGTCGAGCTCACCGTGGCCGCTCGCGTTGTGGAAAGAATATAAATTACGCGCCAGTGAGCCCATCGGAACCGAAGAGTGTGTTTGTAACGCCGCATCTAACCCCAAACCGAGATCTTTCAACATGAGTTTGCTCATAAAGCCCGGTTGGTAATCGTTGCTGGCTGGTGCACTGTCCATCACTCCTGGGCAAGGATTGTAAAGCTCCAATGCCCAATTTCGGCCAGAGCTTTGCAGCATGATGTTTGATAACACTTTGGGATCGAGCCCATGATCGATACCTAGATTTAGCGCCTCGCACGTACCAGACATTAAAATGCCAAGCATAAGGTTGTTACAGATTTTCGCCATTTGACCATCGCCCGCTTTACCGGCATGGAAAACATTTTTCCCCATGTACTGCAAAATGGCATTGGCTTTAGAAAATGCTTCATCCGAGCCACCAACAATAAAGGTTAATGTCGCCGCTTTAGCGCCGGCAACACCACCCGAAACGGGCGCGTCGACAAACAGCACGCGTTTATTTGCCGCTTCATTGGCGACTAATCGCGCAGAGTCCGGATCAATGGTTGAACAATCAATCATCAAGGTACTTGGCGAGACAAGATTGAGGACACCTACGCCGCCGTGTAAGTCACCAAGATACACGGAACGAACGTGAGAACCTGCTGGTAGCATCGTGATGACTGTGCTTGCACCATCCACGACTTCCTCAATAGAGCTCGCCACCACCGCACCAAAAGGTGCAAGTTGCTTTGCCGCTTCGCTATCGACATCAAATACTTGCACGTTAAATCCAGACGCTAATAAGTTTTGCGCCATCGGATGCCCCATTCTTCCTAAACCGATAAATGCGATGGTACTCATGATCATTCTCCTTATTGACCTAGTGTTTGTTCACCCAAATCAGCAAGCGGATGTTCGTCATCCGGCCAAAGTGAGGTAAACAAGGTATCGATGACATCTTCATCGACTTCACTGACACTGTTAAACATCCAGTTAGGTTCGCCATCCCGGTCAATAAGCCGAGAACGGACGCCCTCTTTAAACTCACCTAATAAGGCGCTGCGAACCGATAAACTCAGCTCCAATCGGAAGCAATCTGCAAGTGGTAAGCTGTGGTATTCTTTCACTTGTCTGAAGCAAATATGCGCGGTGATTGGACTGCCCGCGGCGAACGTTTGTTTCGCGTTTTCTATCCACTGACTGTTCCCTTCGATAGCCATGACTCGCTGTGCTATCGCATTAAGATCAAAGCCTTTGCACGCTTCCTCTATCTGATCTAAGTATGGACAAATTTGCGTGGTTGGTTTGCTATCAATAACCTGTTCTTCCATTAATTGTAGTAGCGCAGTTACCAACTCTTTCGCATCTTCTTTGCCCCACTGGAGCCGCTTTAGCTCATCCAGTAAGGTGGGATACTGCTCTTCCAACAGTAACCAATCGGCCAAACCAATAGTGACAGCGTCACTTGAATTCACCATTGAACCTGTCAATCCGAGGAATAAACCCACTTGCGGATCTATCTGGCTTAAAAACCACGTACCTCCCACATCAGGATACAGTCCGATATTGATTTCTGGCATAGCAAGGCGTGATGTTGTTGTCACAACTTTATGGCTGGTTCCCATAAAAAGTCCCATTCCACCGCCCATGACAATACCTTCTCCCCAACCGATAATAGGCTTGTTGTAAGTGTGAATGAGATAGTCACACTCATACTCCAACGAGAAATAGTCCGTACAGAACTCTACGATTTTTTCTTTACTCTCGTTATGCATGACGTGATACATAGCTCGAACATCGCCACCAGCACAGAATGCTTTTTCTCCAGCGCCAGTGAGTACCACACAAGTCACATGCGGATCGTCTTGCCACTTGATAAGCTGATCGTTAAGTTGGACTAACATGTCATACGTCAATGCATTCAATGAAGCGGTGTTGTCTAACGTTGCGATACCAATGCGGTGCACGCCATCTAAGCACTCTATTTCACTGATGGTTACCATCCCTGCCATGTGGCCTCCTATCGATTTTTCCATTGCGGTGGGCGTTTTTCTAAAAAGGCGCGAACACCCTCAACTTGATCTTCCGTATCAAAAAGATTCAGAAACAACTCTCGCTCTTTCATTAAGCCGTGCTTAAGTGGCGCAGAGCGCATATTTTGAATGAGCGCCTTACATGCGGCGACAGAAGATGGTGACTGGTTCGCAACAGATTCAGCAAGCTCCAACGCTTTACTTAACGCTTCGCCTTTGGGAACCAACTCCTCAGCCAAGCCTAGTTCTTTTGCTTTGTCAGCGCTAACTTGTTCTCCACATAAAATGATGCGCTTTGCCCAGCCTTCTCCTACTAACGCTGTGAGGTTTTGGGTACCGCCAGCGCAGGGCAAAAGTCCGACTTTGGCTTCAGGTAAAGCAAGTACCGCTTGCTCTTCAACTACTCGAATATCACAAGCTAATGCCACTTCTAAACCTCCGCCCATGGCGTAACCATTAATGGCGGCAATGGAAACACCACGGAATTCCGAGAGTGTTTCAAACGCTTCACCAAAGCATCGCGCCATGTCTAACGCAACCGCTTTGTCACCATCAGAAAATAGCTTGAGATCCGCACCAGCAGAGAAAAACTTTTCTCCACTGCCGGTTAAAACCAGTGCGTAGACCTGCTTATCATCGTTAAGTGTGAGTATCAGCGACTTCAGTGCCTTGAGGCTCTCTGCTGTCCACGTATTGGCTGGCGGGTTGTTCATCGTCACCACCGCAACGTGATTAGCGATCGTATGTTGAATGGCTTCTTGGGTTAATGGCATATATGAATCCTTTCTCAATGAACAAATCCAATACTTCGCTACAGCAAGGTCGACTCCTCAGAGAGCAAACGGCGCGCGATGATTAAACGCATAATTTCGTTCGTTCCCTCCAGAATTTGATGCACACGCACATCTCTGAAATGACGTTCCATTGGATACTCTTTGATATAACCATAGCCGCCATAAAGCTGCAGCGCTTGGTCGCAAACCTGAAAGCCCACATCGGTTGCGAACCGTTTTGCCATCGCGCAATAAGCAGTGGCATCTGGGTCATTTCGGTCGAGCTTACTGGCGGCATAGCGCACCAACTGCCGCGCAGCCACTAGCTCTGTCGCCATGTCTGCCAATTTGAATTGTAAGGCTTGAAACTGCGCAAGCGGCTTGCCGAACTGCTTACGTTCTTGAATATACCGTGCCGCCTGATTAAGGGCCTGTTGAGCCGTACCGACGGAGCAGGTCGCAATATTTATACGCCCTCCATCAAGCCCTTTCATCGCAAAGACAAAACCTTGCCCTTCTTCGCCCAGTAAATGGCTAGCTGGAACAACGACATTTTCAAAAGTAACCGCTCGTGTTGGTTGGCTATTCCAACCCATTTTGGGTTCTTTGCGCCCATAGCTGATACCACCTGCTTGAGCAGGAACAACAAATGCAGACACGCCTTTGGCACCCGCTTCTCCAGTTCTCGCCATCACGACCAAAACATCTGTCTCTCCTGCGCCAGAGATAAAGGTTTTGCCACCGTTGAGCACATACTTATCCCCCTTTTTTGTAGCGGAAGTGGTCAGTGCAGCGGCGTCTGATCCTGCGTTGGGCTCAGTTAAGCAATAGGAGCCTAACCACTCCCCCGTAACTAATTTCGGACAGAACTGCGTTTTGGCTTCATCGGTAGCAAAACTGGCTATCATCCAACTGACCATGTTGTGAATCGTCATAAACGCCGTAGTGGACGTACATCCCATGGCCAGTTGTTCAAAGATAATTGAAGCATCTAAGCGACTCAGCCCTAGGCCACCTTGCGCTTCTGGAGTGTAGAGACTGAGAAACCCCAGTTCTCCCGCCTCTCTCAATACATCTTTGGGGAAGATCTGTTTTTCATCCCACTCCGCCGCCATCGGTGCTAAACAATCATCGGCAAATTGCTGAGCGGTATCGGCAAATGCACGTTGATCTTCATTAAGTTCAAAGTCCATAAAAGCTCCTTCTATTCACTCAGCGCAGTTGGATGGTCAAATTAGGCCCCGTTGGAATATCGTCATCAAACCAACGTGCCGTCACCGTTTTAGTCTCGGTATAAAAACGTACCGCTTGTTTACCATACGCATGTAAATCACCATAGAAACTGCCTCTCCAACCAGTAAAGGAGAAAAATGGTAAAGGGACTGGAATTGGCACATTGATCCCGACCTGACCAACTTGAATGTCATGCTGATATTTTCTTGCAGCAGCGCCATTAGCCGTAAAAATGGAAGTGCCGTTCCCGTATGGGTTGCGATTCACTAACTCAATGGCTTCTTGTAACGTATCCACTTCCATGCAAACCAAAACGGGGCCAAATATCTCTTGGGTGTAAATCGACATATTCGCTGTTACACCGCTAAACAAGGTTGGGCCAATCCAGTTTCCATCGGGAAAGCCTTCCACTTCACACTGACTGCCATCCAGTTCACACACTGCGCCTTGTTGTTTGCCATCTTCAATTAGGTCCAATACGCGTTGTTTAGCTTGTTCACTGATGAGTGGGCCATAAGCAGCTTGCTCATCGTCCCAAGGCCCTGGGTGTACTTTCGCCATTGCCTGTTTGAGGTCTGTAATCCATTGTTTTGAATCGCCGACAAATACCGCAACAGAAATCGCCATACAGCGTTGCCCCGCCGCCCCAACGGAGGACCCCACTAGGTTATTCACCACTTGTTCTTTGTTCGCATCAGGCATGATCACCATGTGATTTTTAGCACCAGCAAAAGCTTGAACGCGTTTAAAGTGTTTCGTACCCGTGGTGTAGATATAACGGGCAACAGGAACCGAGCCAACAAATGACACCGCTCGAATGTCAGGATGAGCCAGTAGGAAGTCGACTTGGTCTTTGCAACCGTGAACGATTTGCAACACTCCTTTCGGCGCGCCAGCTTGCTCAAATAGTTCGGCTAGACGGATAGAAGTCAACGGCACTTGTTCGGAAGGTTTGAGCACAAACGTATTGCCCGCCGCGATAGCGATTGGGAACATCCACAACGGAATCATGGCAGGAAAGTTAAACGGCGTAATGCCGCAACACACACCTAGGGGCTGAATCATTGAGTAACTATCAATATCCGTGGCAACATTTTCGACGGTTTCGCCCATCATATTGCTGGCAATGTTTGCAGCCTGCTCAACCACCTCTATGCCTCGCCACACATCGCCTTTAGCATCCACTAAAATCTTACCCGTTTCATGAGAAAGCAGTGTGGCAAGCTCATCATGATGTTCTTTGAGAAGGTGCTGATAACGAAGCATGACTCTGGCACGCTCGGATACTGCCACTTCCTTCCAGGATTGGAATGTCTCTTTCGCATTATCAATGGCGGCTTCCATCTCGTGGTCCGTTGAGCAGGGAACGTACGCAATGACATCATTAGTGGCAGGATTGGTCACCTCGATCCAATCCGAAGTCTGAGATTCACGAAACTCTCCACCAATAAACAAGGGAACCAAACGAGTCATCATTTACTCCTTTCTGATTTCAATTAAAGCGGTATTTCAATGCCTATCGCCGTTGCCTCTCCACCACCGATACAAAGTGACGCAACGCCTCGCATCACTTTTTTGGCGTCTAGATCACCGTCGGTACCTAAAGCTTGTAGCTGACGCAAACTATGAATCAATGTCACCAGAATTCGTGCGCCACTTGCGCCTATCGGATGCCCGAGCGCACACGCTCCGCCTTTAATATTGACTTTGCTCATATCAAGCCCAAGCTCTGCTACCGCGATTTGTGTCACGACAGCAAAGGCTTCATTGATTTCCCACAGATCCACTTCGTCAATTGACCAATCCAATTGAGACAACAACTGTTCAATCGCATAAACGGGAGCCAAAGTATATTCAGCAGGTTTTCTGGCGTGTGTGGCGTGAGACTTGATAACGGCGAGTGGCTCAAGACCTTGGTGGAGCGCAGTCTCTTCATCCATTAGAACAAGCGCTGCAGCGCCATCGGAAATCGCACTCGAATTAGCAGCGGTCACCGTGCCTTTTTTATCAAATGCAGGTTTGAGTTGAGGGATTTTATCCAGATCAATCGAGCGCGGGTGCTCATCGTAATCCAGCGTTCCTTGTTCAGACTTGGTGTTGAGTTCAATCGGTGAGAGCTCGTCGGAAAATAAGCCTCGCTCTTGAGCTTCCAACGCACGTTTTGCCGACATCACTGCCCATTCGTCCATTTGCTCTCTGGTAAACTTAAGCCTGTCTGCGACGTGCTGAGCATAAACACCCATTAAGTGCCCTTCGTACGCATCTTGCAATCCATCGAGAAACATGTGGTCATACGTCGACTGGTGGCCCATGCGCATTCCCTTTCTCGCTTCTTTCAATAAATACGGCGCATTGGTCATACTCTCCATACCACCAGCAATGGCCGTTCGAATCGTTCCAGCTTTGATAAGATCGTGCGCCAACATGACGCTCTTCATGCCGGAACCACACACTTTATTGATAGTCGTGCACCCTACACTCATGGGTAAATCCGCACCAATTGCCGCTTGTCTCGCCGGGGCTTGCCCACAACCCGCAGGGAGCACACATCCCATGAAAACTTCATCTACAGACGTCACATTCACTTCATGCGTCGCAGCCTTTATCGCTAATGCACCTAATTGGGGAGCGGAGTAAGTTTGCAACTTTCCTTGAAAGCGCCCGATCGGCGTTCTCTTCGCGCTGACAATCCAGATGTCTTTTTCCATGATTCGCATTCCCTTGAGGTATATGTGAACACTAGACTGACTGATGACGCCCTTGCATGACATTGCTTACCAAGTGCTACGCCAGTCTTTGTCGCCCTTTCTCACTGACAAACTTTCATACTGCGATTTCTTGACGTTTACGTAAGCATAGCACTAGCCTTTACAATGAGATGAAAAAACACACCAAGTAGGCGTTTATCTTTCAAAATTTGCGTTCGGCCTTTCCGTTGAAGGTTCGATTTCCAGAAACTGGATTTTTATTCGAGGTAAGTATGTTATGGAAAAATACAAGATCAGTGACCTCGCCAAGGAGTTTGATATTACCACTCGCAGTATCCGGTTTTATGAGGATGTAGGTCTGATTGAACCAGAGCGAAAAGGCAACATGCGCGTTTATCAACGCAGAGATAAAATTCGTCTCAAACTGATTTTGAGAGGGAAACGGCTCGGTTTTTCACTGGCAGAAATTCGTGAACTTTTCGAGCTCTATGACATGCAACAAACCGAAGGACAGTTATTGAAAATGCTCAATATCATTGAAGAGAAACAAGCAGTCCTACAACAGCAACTCAATGACATCAGCGTCGTAATGGCAGAGTTGAATGCCGCTAAAGAACACTGTATTCAAACACTCAAAAGCAAAGAGACATAACCGCTATACTCAAATAGCGACACTGCAATCGGCTTTTCCACCTTACCTCTGATATCGGGAGACGTTATGAAAAGCACCTACGCCCCACTGAATTTCGGACTTGGTGATACCATCGATATGCTCCGAGACCAAGTTAATGCCTTTTCTACGGAACATATTGCTCCCATCGCCGCAGATATAGACCGCGATAACCAGTTTCCGAAGCATTTGTGGCCTTTGTTTGGAGATATGGGGTTGCTCGGTGTCACCGTCGATGAAGAACTTGGTGGTGCAGGCATGGGATACCTTGCTCACGTTGTAGCGATGGAAGAGATCAGCCGAGCCTCTGCCTCCGTCGCTTTAAGCTACGGCGCTCATTCTAATCTGTGCGTCAACCAAATCTTTCGCAATGGCACGCCTTCTCAACGCAAGAAATACCTTCCCAAACTCATTGATGGTACGCACGTTGGCGCCCTAGCTATGAGTGAGCCCAATGCAGGTTCAGACGTGATAAGCATGCAACTGAAAGCGGAGAACAAGGGCGACCATTTTGTACTGAATGGCAACAAAATGTGGATCACCAACGGTCCCGACGCTGACATAGTAGTGCTTTACGCTAAAACGGATGTCAATGCAGGTTCACGAGGTATTACCGCATTCATTGTTGAACGCAACGTCGAAGGTTTCAGCCATGCTCAAAAGCTGGACAAACTAGGCATGAGAGGCTCGAACACTTGCGAACTCGTGTTTAACAATTGCGTAGTGCCGAAAGAGAATATTCTTGGCGAGCTGAATCAAGGCGTCGAGGTGTTAATGAGTGGGCTGGATTACGAGCGCGTCGTCCTCGCTGCCGGACCACTCGGGATAATGCAAGCTTGCATGGACATTGTGGTCCCGTACGTACATGAACGAAAGCAGTTTGGAAAATCCATTGGCGAGTTTCAGTTAGTTCAGGGCAAGATCGCCGATATGTACTCTCAAATGAGTGCAGCAAAAGCGTATGTATATACCGTCGCAGCGGCTTGTGATCGAGGTAACGCAACACGCAAAGATGCCGCAGGAGCGATTCTGTACAGTGCAGAACTCGCCACACAAATGGCACTCGATGCAATCCAATTGCTCGGTGGGAATGGCTACATCAATGAATACCCTGCTGGTCGTTTGCTACGTGATGCAAAGCTTTATGAAATCGGCGCGGGTACCTCAGAGATTCGCCGCATGTTAATAGGCCGAGAACTGTTCGAAGAATCTCGCTAAATGAACATACGACAAGGAAGTCATTATGGCCATTATCAAAAGTAAAACTAAGCCAACTGACGAGTTATTTCTTTCCAATAAAGCTGCGATGGAAACGTTGGTCACTCAACTGAATCAACATATCGAGACCATCAAACAGGGAGGCGGTGAAAAAGCCATTCAGCACCAGAGGCAAAAAGGAAAACTCCCCGCACGAGAACGCATCGCGCGCTTGCTTGATGACAACACTGATTTTCTTGAAATTAGCCAGTTTGCCGCCCGGCAAGTGTATGACGAATCCATCCCCTGCGCTGGCGTTATCGCCGGCATTGGTTTCATAGCGGGGATTCAATGTATGGTCATCGCCAACGATGCTTCGGTAAAAGGCGGAACCTACTACCCACTCACGGTAAAAAAACACCTTAGAGCGCAAGAGATAGCCCAACGTTGCCAACTCCCCTGCGTATACTTGGTGGACTCCGGTGGCGCAAATCTCCCTCATCAGTCCGACGTCTTCCCCGACAAAGAACACTTTGGTCGCATTTTCTTTAACCAAGCGAGGATGTCAGCAAAAGGCATCCCTCAGGTTGCTGTTGTGATGGGGCTTTGCACTGCTGGGGGCGCATATGTTCCTGCCATGGCGGATGTGTCCATTATGGTCAAAGAGCAAGGCACCATATTTTTGGCGGGACCGCCTCTGGTGAAAGCGGCCACTGGCGAAGTCGTGACGGGTGAAGAGCTCGGCGGTGCAGACGTGCATTGTCGTAAATCTGGTGTTGCTGATTATTACGCTGAAAATGATGAGCATGCCCTAATGCTTGCCCGAGAAGCCATTGCCAATGCCAATAGAGCGAAACCGATTAAGCCGGAAAACACCGTGCTACCTCCCCGCTACGATGCTGAAGAAATCTACGGAATCGTGAATGCCAACTTACGACTATCATTCGACGTTCGAGAAATCATTGCCCGCATCGTCGATGATTCTGATTTTGACGAATTCAAAGCCTTGTACGGCAGAACGTTAGTGTGTGGCTTTGCTCGCGTTCACGGACACTTGATCGGCATTGTGGCAAACAACGGCATCTTGTTTTCTGAATCGGCACAAAAGGGCGCGCACTTTATTGAACTTTGCGCCAAACGGAAAACACCGCTTCTCTTTCTCCAAAACATTACCGGATTTATGGTTGGGAAAAAGGTGGAAGAAGAAGGCATCGCAAAACATGGCGCCAAGCTGGTGATGGCCGTCGCTTGTGCTGACGTACCAAAGTTTACCGTAATCATCGGTGGGTCGTACGGCGCTGGCAATTATGGCATGTGCGGCCGAGCTTATGATCCAACCATGATGTGGATGTGGCCGAACGCTCGTATTTCTGTGATGGGCGGAGAACAAGCGGCAGGCGTCTTAACACAAGTTCGAAAAGACGCGAAGGAACGCCAGGGAGAAGCGTGGTCAGAGCAAGAAGAACACACTTTTAGAGAATCGATCATAGACTTGTATGAAACACAAGGACATCCCTATTTTGCGAGCGCTCGGCTATGGGATGATGGAATTATTGACCCCAAACAAACGCGTCAGGTGTTGAGTCAGGCGCTAACGGCAGCATTAAATGCTCCCATTCCTGATAGCGAGTTTGGCGTCTTCAGAATGTAAATATCCAAAGATGAATTAAGGAAGTTAGTATGCAGGAAATGCAACCAAGCATTATTCCCAACGCCCAAAGGCAAGATGATGTTCTTTGGCATGTCGATGACAATGGCGTAGCAACCATCACTCTAAACAGAACAGCCAAGCACAATGCTTTTGACGCTTGTACGATCGACTTGCTGATCCACCGCCTAGATTATCTCGCTTTACGAACGGATGTGCGATGCTTGGTATTAAAAAGTAACGGCAAGCACTTTTCATCCGGGGCCGACCTGAATTGGATGCAGTCGATGGCCGACAGCACGAGGCAAGATAATTTCGTTGATGCCCAAAACTTGGCAAGACTCATGGAAACACTAGATTCGTTCCCTCAACCCACCATCGCGGTTGTACAAGGCTCCGCTTACGGCGGCGCGCTGGGATTGATTTGTTGCAGTGATATCGCCATCGCGAGCCAATGTGCTAACTTTTGCTTAAGTGAAGTTAAGCTTGGTTTAGTTCCGGCAACCATTGCGCCTTACGTCATGCGCGCGATGGGGAATCGACAAGCTAGACGCTATATCTTAAGTGGTGAAGTCATTTCAGCCGAGGATGCCGAACGGTTTGGTATTGTGCACGAAGTGAAAGAAGCCAAACAACTTGAAAATGCGGTCGATAGCGTGATCAAGACGTTACTACTTAATAGCCCAGATGCGATGCGCAAAGCGAAAACGCTCTGTCACCAATGTCATCAAAACCCCATCGATCAACAACTGATTCACTATACCAGCAAGCTCATTGCGGACATTAGGGTATCGCCACAAGGCCAAGATGGCTTGCAAGCGTTTCTTGAAAAACGAAGCCCAAGTTGGGTAACCAAATCACAGGACAAGTAATGCTGCCTTCCAAAGTAAATATTGTCGAAGTAGGTCCACGAGATGGGTTGCAAAATGAATCTCCTGTTGCGACCCAGACTAAAATCCGGTTGATCAACTTACTCTCTGATACTGGGCTAACGCATATTGAGGCGGGCTCTTTTGTTTCGCCCAAATGGGTGCCACAAATGGCGGACTCAACAGAGGTCATGAAAGCAATAACAAGGCGAAATCATGTTACTTATTCTGCCCTGACACCAAACCTAAAAGGCTTCGAACAAGCCTTGGAGGCTGGTGCCAATCAGGTCGCAATTTTCACTTCATCATCAGAAGGATTCTGCCAACACAATATCAATTGCTCGATTGCAGAAAGTTTAACTCGCTTCGAGCCTGTAATGCGATTAGCCACCAAACACGGCATCCCTGTTCGAGGCTATCTATCCTGCGTTGCCGATTGCCCATACGACGGTCCGACAGACCCTAGACAGGTGGCGAGCGTGACCAAATCGCTCATCGATTTAGGGTGCTATGAAGTATCCCTAGGCGATACCATCGGCACAGGCACGCCAAATCGAATTGCAGCTATGCTAGAAGCCGTCATGTTGGTTACACCTCTCCCCCTGCTTGCTGTCCATTTCCACGATACATGGGGACAAGCGCTCGCCAATATTCATCAAGCATTGAGTATGGGCATCAATACCATCGACAGCAGTGTCTCTGGGCTGGGTGGATGTCCATACGCTCATGGTGCCTCGGGGAATGTCGCGACGGAGGATGTACTGTATTTATGCCAAGGATTAGGGATCGAAACGGGGATCGACTTGGAGCTGTTAGCAAAAGCTGGCTGGATGATCAGCGAAGAGCTTAATCGAGAGCCCACGTCAAAAGTATCGCTAGCTTTGCGTAACCGTATGACATCTCTAACGTAAGACGTTTATTAAACCTCGTAGTTTGCTTTGATACCGATATCAAAATGAAGTGGCATCCGCCACTTTGATATAGACAGGAAGCCCATAATTAAGCCAGACAACCCTGTCGCAATAGTCGCTACCGTCAGTATTTCGAAACAAAACGCAAAGGTTGCGATGGAAAGTAGCACTGGCACCGCTTTCAAGCCTGGAACTTTAAAACAAAAGGACTCTTTCAGCGCCACACCGGAAAAAGTGACAAAGACAAAACCGAGAGAAAGCCACACGCGGGATAAGTCTGGATCGCTCACCATGAAGAGCAGTCCCACCCAAGTTGACCAGCTGATGACAGTACGCACAGTTTTACTGTAGACATGGATATTGGCTGCAGTTAATACACCTGCAATGGCGATGATCAGCAACACATTTCGATCATAAAATGCCGAACCTTCAATGAGGTGCAAACCCGATATCGTCATCGCGATAAGCCCAAAGGCAAATACGCTAATTCCTAAACGGTATAAACAGACACTTAAAATATCTAAAAAGTCTAGTGACTCCTGATGCTCAGTATTGGCCATGCTTCACTCCTAAATTGTTCCCTACCCACATTTCTTGAAGCTACCTAGGGATAGACAAACGAAATCGACCGCCAGTACGATAAATAATAAGAGAGAATAAGATAAGCACACAGCCTACTAGCTTATTTGCCGTTAGCACTTCGCCATACCACAGCACGCTTAGAATGACGGTCCAAACTGGCTCTAATATCATGATCAAGGCAGCATTACCTGCCTGAACAAATTTTTGCCCCATGGTTTGCATTACGTAACGCAAGCTCGTCGCTAGCAAAGTGCTCAACGCGAACCACCACCAAATGGAGGAGTCAACCTCTGCCGGAAAAGACTCCATAAAGAAAGAAACCAACAAACCTAAACAACCAGCAGAAAAAAGCTGCACGCAAGTAAGCAGCAACACAGGCAATTTTTGAGAATATTTACTGTTCACATTAAAGTGAAGCGCAAGAACCAGTGCCGCCCCAAGAAACCAAAATTGACTGGCCGATTGCTTCCAACCGCCAACTAAAGAGAGACAGGCGAGACCTAATACCGCGATAGGCAAAGAAAGCCAGAAAATTCGTTGTGGTCGTTGACGAAACATAACCCACGCAACAATCGGTACAAATAGCATGGAGAGACTCATGATAAATGCGCCTTCCCCGAGCGTGTCGCTGATGGAGATGGCGTAAATCCATGTCATAACGGCACTGCCTAACAGGAGCCCGACACCACCAGCAGAAAGCACATCTTTCAAATTCGCTTTGAGCAAAGGTCGATAGCACAACGGCAGCAGACAGAGCGATGCAATAGTAAATCGCGCTCCGATAAAGCCGAAAGGTGGTAAGCCCTGTATTGTTTCCTTAGAAAAGATCCAACCAAGTGCCGCGATCATCGTTGTCGCAACCAGAATAACCGTCGCTTTGCGTTCTGAGTTAAACATAAGTACTCACAAAATATGGAACACAGTATCGCAGCAAGGGAAGTTTGCTGCGCTGTTGTATCAATTTGAAAGGAGTTTCTGTCGAGCGGAAGTGAAAGCCCGATTCTCTCCTGTGTTGTTGTTAAGCAGATTGAAGTTCTGCGGTCGGATACATTAAAGGCAGGCAAAGTCTTAAGGCAAGCGTTTTCGTATACTAAATTGCCTAAGCATCTTATGCATTAAACAAACTGGCTAAAACTTGGACCGGATGTCGAACTACCTCTCCTTCAAAACGCTTAACTTGACTGCGACAGGAATACCCCGTTGCTAACACACGCTCAGTGGGCAGGTTCTTTATATTCGGTTTCCAACTCAGCTGATAAATAGCTTCAGACGTACTTTTCTTATCCACTTCATGGCCGAATGTCCCCGCCATACCGCAACATCCCGTAGGTATCACATGCAGCTTTAAGCCAAAGTAATGAAAAATAGACTGCCAAGATTTCTCAGTCTCCGGTATTTTGGTCTTTTCTGTGCAATGCGCCATCAAATACCAAGGCTCTTCGTCTGATACAATTACTGGCGGCCATTCATTGAGTGTATCCACCAGCCACTCATGAGCCGTATAAACTGTAAATTCGCCCCGCTTTTCTTTTAGAGCCTGACGGTATTCATCACGATAACAAAGCACTAAGGCTGCATCGATACCGATCATAGGAATTTCAAGCTCAGCAACTTGTTTGAGAAAATCCGAGGTGTTTTGTGCATTTCTGGCAAATGCCTTAAGGAAACCTTTTACATGTTGAGCTTTCCCATTGGGTTTGAAAGGCAGAACAACAGGGTGTTTCCCTAACCGCTGCAATAACTGAATAAAGTCCGCAACCAACTCGGCTTCATAAAAGCTGGTAAATGGATCTTGAACAATCAAGACGTAATTTTGCTTCACTTCTGGGGAAAGCGATTCTAGATACGCAAAGTCGAACGGGCTCACGCCAAGTGCCTGACATCGACTTTGCAACGTAGGGATCGATAGCACTGGCGAATCAACAAAACCGATGGATGTCTCTAATACCTGCGTAACAGGCCTACTAGATGCAATTCGATTAACCAGCTTGGGGGCTTTTGCCATAATCGGCAGCAGTTGCTCAATATTCGACACCAGATAGTCGCGCAGAGGTCTGCGATAACGCGAGTGATAGACGTGTAAAAAACGCGCTCTAAAATCAGGTACATCAACTTTAACAGGGCACTGACTCACACACGCTTTGCACGCTAGACAACCGCTCATCACCTCATAAACTTCATGCGATAGGTCATCAGATGCGGGGCGAGATATCAGTTGACTCAGCTTCTGAGCCAAAAGCTTAACCGATAACGTTTGATTGAGAAGTTGCTGTTCGTTAGCGAGCAAATCGAAGCCACTGTCATTAAGGCGACGCAGCCATTCACGCATTATCCCCGCCCTCCCTTTCGGAGAGTGGCGACGATCGGCTGTTACTTTAAATGATGGACACATTGGGCTATCAGCATCGTAATTAAAACACAGCCCATTGCCATTGCAAGACAGCACGGGCTTAAGCGACTCTCGGACTTCTACGGGGATCTGACGATCATAGTAGCCACGCTTAGTCGCTGTGACTTTTACCATTTCAGCATCGCTATTCAGTGGCGTGCAAATCTTCCCCGGGTTCATTTTATTGTCGGGGTCAAATGCCGCTTTAATACGCCTTAATTCAGTAAAGAGCTCATCACCAAAGAAGGCTGGTCCATATTCTGAGCGATATCCTTTACCGTGCTCTCCCCACATTAAACCATTGCATTTTGCCACCAATGCGACCACATCATCGGACAGTTGATGCATCAACGCTTCTTGTTCGGGGTCACACATATCGAGCGCTGGACGCACGTGAAGAACGCCTGCATCCACATGCCCAAACATGCCATAATGCAGGTTATTGCGGTCTAGCAACGTACGAAATTCCGCGATAAAGTCCGCCAAATTTTCAGGCGGTACACAGGTATCTTCCGCGAATGCAATCGGCTTTGCCTGACCTTTGGTCGCGCCAAGCAGCCCAACCGCTTTCTTGCGCATACCATAAATGGCTTGGATGTCTTGGGGTTCACGACAGACTTGATAACCTATGATACCACTGCGTCGGTGAGCCATTTCTTTATCGAGAATTGAAAGTAAGCGTTCAACTTTATCCTCAATATCATCGTCGTGACTGCCTGCGAACTCGACAAAGTTAATCCCTTGCATCTCTTTGCCCCGCACATCTGAGATCGCATGTTTTACCGAGTGCCAGACAATGTCTTCTCTTGCAAGATTAAGCACCTTTGCATCAACCGTCTCTACCGATAGCGCCTCTGCTTCGACCATCAAGGGAGCATTTCGCAATGCAGAATCAAAGCTATCGTATTTAACGTTCACTAACCGTCGCGTGGTAGGTATTCGCGTAAGATTGAGCTTGGCTTCAGTGATAAAAGCTAACGTACCTTCAGAGCCACATAATATTCTCGTGACGTCAAACTCTTCACTCTTGTCGTTGATGGCATTTTTTAGGTCATAACCAGTAAGAAATCGGTTCAGAGGAGGAAACTTATCCAGAGTCTGTTGACGCTTGTCTCGACAAACTTCCTCCGTAATTTTTAACGCTCGCGATACTGCATCACTGTTTAACCATTTGTTTTGTTGAATTGCTTCGGTATCGAGCACCGAACCATCCGCCAATACGGCTTTGAGCGCCAACACATGATCCGAGGTTTTACCATACTGCAAAGAGCCTTGGCCTGATGCATCGGTATTAATCATCCCACCTAATGTTGCGCGGTTGCTGGTCGACAGATCTGGCGAGAAGAAATAACCATAAGGGCGAACGATGTCGTTGAGTTGATCTTTGACTATCCCTGTTTCCACTCTCACCCAGCCTTCCTGCTCGTTAATCTCTAACACTCGATTCATGTAGCGAGACAGGTCAACCACAATCCCCGAGTTCAATGATTGTCCGTTGGTGCCCGTTCCGCCTCCTCTGGGCGAAAAGGTCAGGTGCTTAAATTCATCACGTGCACTGACCTTGCCAAGTATTACCACATCATGATGGTTGGCAGGAAAGACGACCGACAACGGAAGTTGCTGGTAGACGCTGTTGTCAGTCGCCATACTCAATCGAGTGGTATAGCGAGCATCAGTATCCCCCTTGAAACCAAGCTGTTTAAGGGTGTTAAAGAACTTGATAACCACAGGATCAGAGGAAACCTGTAGCGGAAGTGCAGGAAGCATAATTTGAATCGGTGCCTTACGGTTGTCTTTTTAGGTTCGTAACATGAATGCGGAGTTAAAAGTGGTAGAGGCGCTTGGGGTTATCGACCAGAATCTTGCCAAACAGTGTCGTATCTTGCGTCCAGTGCCACAAGGTATCTAATAGCTGGCCATCATTTGGCATCTCAGCAGCAAAACATGGATGAGGCCAATCCGAGCCCCAGACGCATTGCTCTTCATTCGCTTCTAACAAAGCTTGAGCAAACGAAGAAACGTCATCATAAGGCGGAGATTGAAGCGACAAACGATACGGCGCCGACAATTTTGTCCACACTTTCCCTTCGGCCTTAAGCTTCAATAAGGTTTGAAAACCAGGATGAGAAATCAGCTTGTTTGTTGGCATATGTCCAAGATGATCAATCACTACGGGCACGGGTAAAGCCCTTAATCGGCGATATAAGTCATCAAACTGCGAAACATCAATTAAGCATTGAAGGTGCCAGTGTCGCTCTGCAAGGCGAGCCGCTAAACGTTCAACATCTCGCCACTCAATACCACCTTTAAACAGCAAATTCATCCGCACCCCACAAAATCCGGCTTCTTGTAGCTCATCCAGCGTTTGCTCGGACACATCCGCATCCACGACCGCGACGCCTTTGTAGTCGTAACCTTGCTGGCGTAAATACCGTAATGTATCAAGATGCAACTGGTTGTCATTGCCATACACACTCGGCTGAACCAGCACGCCATGACGGATGCCTAATTGCTGGTGCAAATGCAGGTACGCGCCGACGCTGGCATCAGGTGGTGTGTAGGTTCGCGTTTCACAGTACGGATAACGTGAAGAAAAAACGTGGGCGTGACAATCAACCGCGCCTTCAGGAATCGCGATTGTTGGTTTATTTACAAATGGGTCAGCCGCTTCACAAAATGGAATTATGCTCATCGAAAATCATCCTGTCAGAAAGGTAGAGGTGCCATCAACGAAAGCACCTCTTAAAGACTTAACTGAAGTTCTCACTCAACCAGTTCGCGATCACGCCAGAGAACTGAATAAACTTAGGATCGTCGTCCAACATCCACTCGGTGTGACCACCTTCCGGCAGTAAGAATAGAGATTTCGGCCCAGGGTATTTCGCGTACAGCGACTTGGCTTCGGTCACTGGGTGAAGGTCGTTTTCAGCACCGTGCGCAATCAAGATTGGCGCGTCTGCAAATCGCTCATCCAGTAGAGCTTCCGGTTTGAAATTGATGAGAGAATCCGCAAAATCCAGATCAGATGTCACTCCGTAGCCCGGCGCTTTGACCAGTTCAGTGAATACATATTCGCGGCTTACTGGATCAAGCGGGTAGATTTCAAATGGATCAATCCCCTGCTTTTCTCCACCAAGAGCAAGACGTGTACGCTCTTCTAACATAAATTGACGGAACGCTTTCCAGCCGTGCTCGCCACGTTGAGCAACCTGAACACGTACCGCATCATAAAAGCCGTTCATGGAGATAAGTCCATCAATCGCATCTTGGCAAACTCGGTAAGCATCAAGAATTAATCCCCCCGCCATGCCCCAGCCAGCCAGTACGACTTTGCGGCCTTCCTCGTCAGCGCGCTGTTTCACAACCGCAACCGCATTAGCGATGTCGCGTACTTGTTCATCCAGGATAACTCGCTCACGAATACCCTCAGATTCGCCAAAGCCACGGTAGTCAAATCCGAATACCGTAAAGCCCTTCGCAGTTAAGGCTCTCGCGTAACGCTCTGGGTGAATATTTTTTTGCCCAGTAAAGCCTGAGCAGACAATAACGATCGGTAAGTCTGGGTTGTTAACGTTCTCGTCAGTAAAGAAAGCGCCATCAAGGCGTAGACCATCACTAATTACTGGGGCTTTTTGTTCAATCATAATTATCTCGTCCAAATGAATGTGTATGCTCGACAAAGAACTCCTTGTCTTAAGTCACATCATGTTCGAATTTTGATAGCAATAATTTAACAATTGCGACATTCTTATCCAGAAATACGACATAGATGAACTGCCCACTTGGTGACCACAGAGAATGAAAACGACACACACGTATCGCATTGGTTTTTTCCTTATTCCTGATTTTTCGATGCTCTCTTTTTCGGCAGTTATCGAACCTCTTCGAATGGCAAATCGCCTCGCTGGTTGCGATTTGTATCAGTGGGATATTTATGGATTCGAAGATAAAGAAGTGTCGGCCAGTAATGGCGTTTCATTCTCGCCAACGCAGTCAGTCAACAACATTGCTCATTTAGACTTACTGCTGGTTGTAGCGGGTATTGGCGCCCACGTTGCTGCCGCGAGTGGCTCGGTGAATCAGTGGTTAAAACAGGCGCTTCGTCAAGGCATCGCCGTGGGCTCGACTTCGACAGGCAGCGTGTTGCTAGCAAAAGCTGGCCTGTTAAAAAACAAAACGTGTACCGTGCATTGGGAGTCCGCCAACAGCCTGGCAGAGGAGTTTCCAAACATTAACGTGACCAGTGAGTTGTACGAATTCGACCCACGCACACCAACTTGTTCGGGCGGCTTAGCCGGTTTGGATATGATGCTTCATTTAATTACAAACCAACATGGGAGCGACTTGGCGAATCAAGTGGCTGAGCAATGCATTCACCCTGCGATTCGACCGGCGCATGATAAACAGCGGATGTCGTTAATCCGTAAACACAACATCCGCCACCCGCGCCTGCTCGACGCTGTAGAGATCATGGAAGCCAACATGGAAGAGCCGCTAAAGTGCTATGAAATTGGCGAACAAGTAGGATTATCGGTCAGGCAGATGGAAAGATTATTTTTGCAATACTTGCAAGACAAACCAGGTAATTACTACCTTCAATTGCGCTTAGAACGTGCTCAACATTTGTTGTTGCAAACCATGCTGTCCATTACTCAAATCAGCACCGCTTGTGGGTTCAGTTCTACATCGTATTTTGCGCGCTGCTACAAGAAACGCTATGAAAAAACGCCGCGTGAAGAGCGACGTTTAGCTTAAGATTGAGTAAAAGAAAAGAAGTTCGATCTCTTCGATCTCATCGTGATGTGTCAGACGGCTTATCAGACAAAGTGCCTTGGTAAAGCAGTGATAGCCAAGCAAGTACCTGCTCTTTACTGGCTTTATCAAGTTGCAAACAGCCCTCTTCTATCGCTGACACGCGCGAAGCGGACAATTCTTTCTCTGCCAAAGTGCGAAACTTACCTTGCATCTCGTCTCGACTGAGAGGATTTTCAGGATTACCTCGCGCAATACAGGGAGGCGAAGTCAGTTTGTCGCCATTTTTCAACGTCACCACGACATGCGCCCAGCGTTCGGCTGGAAACTTATCATTGTAAGCAGGCTCTTCAATTAACTTCATCCGCTCCGTAATTGCCAAGCGAGCAGGATCTTTCAGTCCTTTGGTAACGGCTTCTACCGTGACCGTATTATCCATGACCACACTCGCGACTGAAAATGGCAAACTGTACTGAGCCTGCTCGGTTGTCTCAGGGCGCTTGGTATGCAGGCACACCGCCTGGTGAAAGCTGTGAACTTCGATAAGTTCAATCTCATCAGGTTTTAGTTTATTTTCTTGTTGCAGTGCTCTCACCGCTTCAACCGCAGGTTGAGCCCAACGACAAACCGGATACGGTTTAAAGTATTGCTCCAGAATATACCAGCGCTGCCCTAAATCTGCCCACAAAGCGTGAGTTTGTTGGTCCAGCAGAGTCACGGCTGGCGCGCCAGTAAATCCTTCTTCTGCCAGCTCTGCACTGGCAAAGCCCGCCATTGCTCCCCAGCCAGAGCCGTCTTTGAGCATGGTTGGATGTTCAATACAACGCATCATTTGGCTGCGTGGACCATAAAACTCAGCAATGCCGAGCGCATGCTCTGTTTGTGCCTCCGTTAATTCTTTTCTTCTTGCAGATACTGCGGCGACGCCCAGCGCATTCCAAGCACCAGAAGTATGGTAGTCACAAGCGGTTTGATGCAGCGCGATTCCGGCGCGAGTTGCTATTTCGTAGCCAATGACGAGGGACGTTAATAACTCTTCTCCCGTAACTGCTGACTCATGCATACTGGCGAGCAGCCCCGGCAAAACAGCAACGCCTACATGGCCTTTCGTCAGGACTTGGCCGTCGTGCGCGTCCATACTGTCAATCAACATGCCGCCATATAGAGTCGCCCCACAACCACTAGCCGTGTGATCAGAAAACAGCATCGGCGTATCACCGGCAAACTGCTTCTGCGCGAGTTTGGCTACCATGTTTTGCAGCTGCGTCGCTTTACCAGCTGCGGCGACACCTAACAAATCCAAGACGCAATATTTCGCTTGTTCAATAACGTCAGCGGGAAGCTGTTCAAAGGTTAATTCGTGAATAAATCGATGAATAGATTGCATCGTCTACTGCTCCAGTTTTAGCGTTTTGCCTTCGACAATAGTGTTGTGATCAATGGTGTATTGCTGTCTCGCATGGTAGGCAGCTCGAATCTGGCTTTATCAATATCGTCCAATGACAAGGTTGCAGTTATCAAGGTTTCACCGTCTTCTGCCTGCGCCAATAGCTCACCCGTTGCAGACAAAATACAGCTTCCTCCCCAAAACCACGCTTCGCCCTCAGGCCCGTAACGGTTGGCCATCAAAACTGGAGTTCCGTAGAGCACCGCATAAAATTTAACGTTAACTAACCAGTTGTCTTCATTGGAAAAATCTTTACTGACAATACTGCTGGCCGAGTTGATCGGCGCAAGCAAGATTTCAGGCTTATCGAGTAATGCGCAATGAACCAAAGGTGGATTCCATAAATCGGCACAAATTAAAACCGAGCCTCGCCAATTATCATCAAGACAAACACTGGTGGTGGCATCTCCCGAATGAAACCACTTGCCCTCTTCAAGCCCACCATAGGTTGGTAAATTGATTTTGCGATGCACAGCAACCACCGTACCACCGAGCAACCAAGCCATAGCGTTGTAGTATTCTCCCGGAGCGGCCTGTTCAACAAAGCCGACAATCACGGACATGTGCGGTGCAAGTTGCGCAAGCTCTTTAAGCCGAGCATCATCACGCTTCATGGCAACTTCACGCACAGAAGATTGGAGCTGGTATCCGGTCAAGGAGAGTTCAGGAAACAGCAATAGCTGCGACCCCAACGCCGCAGCTTGCTTTATGTAATCCTGATGAGTATTAAGATTGGCATTCACATCGCCTAACTGGGCGTTGATTTGGGCCACACTGACTTGCAGGATAATCATGGTATTACCCCAAGTTATGCTCAGATAGGAACTGGCTTGCGACTTCTGAGATCGAACGTCGCTCCACATCAACTTGTTGATTCAAAGTCGACATCGTATCGCCATCGATCGCCGCAGAAAGCGCGTTCATTTGCTCGGCAAGCTCTGGGTTCGCATCTAGCGTTTCTTGACGAACCACAGGTGTGATCGCGTAATCAGGGAAGAACTGTTTGTCATCCGTTAAAACGGTAAAACCGAATGCTTTGATACGACCATCTGTTGCAAATACAAGCGCAGCATCGACTTCTTTCCCTTTTAGCGCATCATAAGTTAACCCCGTATCCATACGTTTCACTTGGTCTCTTGAAGCTTTAAATTTGTAGGTTTTCTGTAAAGGTCGGAAGCCATCTTTTCGTGCATAGAATTCCGCATTCAAAGCAATGGTCATTGGCGGGTCTTGGCGCATTTGCTCGGCGAAGTCGGATAAGGTTGAGATGCCACGTTGTTTCGCATCGTCACTGCGCATAGCGAGCGCGTAGGTGTTGTTCGCTTTTGAAGGGTTAAGCCAAACTAGGCCTTTCTTGGCATCCAGTTCCTTAACGCGTTGATACACTTGCTCTGCTGGGAGCTTGTCTTTGACTTTGTTGTAAATGATCAGTGATGTGCCCGTGTATTCCCAATAAAGATCAATCTGGCCGTTTTCTTGCGCTTTACGCAAAACCGCACTGCCCATGCCCGAACGTTTATCAACGTCGTAGCCTTTTTTGGTTAAATATTGAGACGTGATCTCCGTTAAAAGCTGTTGTTCTGTAAAGTTTTTACCACCTACGACGATTTCCGCAGATGCGTGAAAACTTGAAAGCAGTACACCAACGGCCAGCAAGCGGCGAGTAATTTGCTTCAACATGTTTGACTCCTGTCTGTGTTCAATTTTTAGGATTGTTATTGTCTAGCTCTAATAGGGTTACAGCCTTTAGGTACAGTGACATAGGAAACGGCTCCTACCACACTGTCGATAGCGATAGCCAGCATCGCTGTAGGAATAGCGCCTGCCAGCATCATGATGGGTTCATCCAGATCAATACCGGTAAAAATGAGCTCCCCTAACCCACCACCACCAATTAAGAAGGCCAGTGGAACGGTGCCCACGTTGACAGCTAACGCCGTGCGGATACCGGCAAAAATGACGAACAGCGCATTAGGAATTTCAACCTGAAACAACATTTGTAACTCGGTCATACCAATGCCTGACGCCGCTTCTTTTAAATGAGCGGGCACTTCTTTCAGTCCAATATAGGTGTTTCTGACAATCGGTAACAACGAGGCAATCGTCAGCCCAAATACCGCTGGCACGGTGCCAATGCCAAGAAAGCTCATTGCCAGCGCAAGAATGGCTAAAGTAGGAATCGTGGTCCCCACATTCAAAATCTGCATCGCCGATTCTGCGACTTTCTGAAAACGGGGACGGCTGAGCAATACGCCGACGGGAATCGCGATTAGGATCGCCAATCCACCAGACAGCAGCACCAGTTCAATGTGCTGAACCGTCAAATAAACAATGTCTTCTTGGTAGTAGAGGAAATCATCGATCGTACCCGCGCCTTGTAAATAAATACCCAACGCAAAGACACACGCTAATAAAACGAAATAGTAGGTTTGTTTGAGCTGATTGGTCACGATGCCTCCTTAGCCTGATGCAATGGCTGTGGCTCACTAAGAGAGGTATCGCGCTGATAAGTTGCGCCTAGATAATGGGTAATGCCGCGCTGTGTGACTTCGCCCACTAAGCGGCCATTCTCGTCAACACACGGCATCCAAACAATGTCGTGCGTGAACATCTTCGACGCGACTTTACGCAGATCATCCGTGGTTCGGGCGATTGTTTTCAGGCCGACATAATGTTCACCGCAGTACCCCTTCATATTGATTGCGGTAGCTTTTGGCACATAACCGATAGGTTGGTGTTGGTCATTCACTAATATCACGGCGTCGCGATACCCATACGCGTCAATTTTGGTTAGGGCGTCGGCAAGCGTATCGTTAGGTTTCACGTACGCAAAAGTGGTCTGCATGACGGATTCAGCTGTAACTAAGCGAAGACGTTTAAGTGCGCGATCATCTCCGACAAAGTTTTTCACGAAATCATCTTTCGGGTGTGCGAGCAAATCGTCAGGCGTATCGTACTGAACCAGGTGACCATCACGGAAAATCGCAATTCTATCGGCCATTTTGACCGCTTCATCAATGTCATGACTGACAAACATGATGGTCTTGTTGAGCTCTTGCTGCATTTTAAGGAACTCATCCTGGATTACTTCACGGTTGATCGGGTCAATCGCGCCAAAAGGTTCATCCATCAGCATAACGGGAGGATCCGCAGCTAGCGCTCGGGCAACACCAATTCGTTGCTGCTGTCCGCCAGACAACTCATTTGGATAACGATTAAGGAAGACACTAGGATCAAGAGCCACCATCTCCAATAGCTCTTTTGCACGCGTCATGTACCTTGCCTTATCCCATCCTAATAACTTGGGAACCACCGCGATGTTTTCGCCGATCGTCATGTTGGGAAATAAGCCAATTTGCTGAATAACATAGCCAATGTTGCGGCGCAGAGTAACCGTATCCATCCCAGAAGTATCTTCACCACCAAGGTAGATCTTGCCCGATGTCGCGGGAATAATTCGGTTGACCATTTTCAGCGTGGTGGTTTTGCCACAACCGGATGGGCCAAGTAACACACATATTTCACCACTGGGAACTTCCATCTCAATGTGATCTGCGGCAGTCACCGGGCCATTAGGCGTTTCAAAAATTTTGGTTAGCTTGTCAATTTTGATCATTTGAATGTCCCTATTATTTGTCCTTTATCAAGCAGCGGTTAGGCCCGGTGGCGTTAATCTTTTTTGTAGTCGAATCAATCCGTAATCCGCGATGATAGCCAGAAGGCTGACGGCGATGGCACCAACGATCAGTTGTCGAGGATCACTTTGCGATATGCCACGGCTGATAAACACGCCCAACCCTCCTGCTCCGATATACGCGGCGATCGCCATAACGCCAATATTCATTACTACTGCCGTTCTCACACCCGCCATAATCACCGGAATCGCCAACGGAATTTCCACCATTTTCAAACGCTGAAAAGGCGTCATCCCGATGCCTCGAGCTGCCTCTCGGAGTGACGGTTCTACGTTGTGAATGGCGGTATAAGTGTTGCGAATAATAGGCAGCTGAGAATAAAGCAGTACGGTAATCACGGCGGGCACGTAGCCAATCCCATGACCAATGGTCGATAAGAGAGGAATCATCAAACCAAACAGTGCGATTGAAGGAATGGTGATAATGATGGACGCTACGTAAAGCACCACTTTCGCAACGCGCTCATTTTGTGTGATAAGAATGCCGATAGGTACGCCAGTTAAGATGGCAAGCCCAACAGCCAGAGCGACCAAAGAGATGTGCTCCATGGTAAGCGTACCTAGCAGCGCTAAGTTATCTATGGTGAAATTTAGTAAGTCCAAGTAGGTCTCCCCCAACTGTGATTCGCAACCAAGTTAACAGGAGATTAAATTACGCTACTTTTTATTAACAGTGTTGTAAAATAGCGACACGTTAAGATAGAAATACGAAATATTAAGGAGGGAAATAATTGGCTTTCTCATCACCAAAAAAAGCGCTTTATTGGCGATGAGCAGCAGTAGTAAACAAGTTGATTATATCGGAACTGAAAAAAGCCATTGATAGCATGAAGAACCAACTACAATGAGCGGTTAAATTGCTCCACAGCCTCTACGACACGGCTAGCGCCATCTTGTATTTCGTTCATCACATTCCCCGCTTTTTCTGAAAGTTCTAGCGTATCTAGTGCTTCTTTTTGACATTTGGCGATCAGTTGGACAGCATTATCGGTTCGCTCTAAGTTTTCAGTTACCATTGTGACAATTTCATCAGTGGTCGCATTGGTTCTTGTGGCAAGCTGTCTCACCTCGTCAGCCACCACGGCAAAGCCTCTACCATGCTCACCCGCGCGAGCTGCTTCTATCGCCGCATTTAACGCTAGTAAGTTAGTTTGGTCTGCAATGCCACTGATGCTATTAACCAGTTCACTAATGCGTGATGAGTGCGCTTTGAGCTCGTCAATGGCCGTATTCGCTTGCTGCATCTGGTCAGACAGTGTTTGCACCTTTTCTAGCGTCGAACCTATCACTTGCTGACCTTGCAGTGTTTGTGTTCCGGTCTCTTGAGAAACTTCATTAGCCAATTGCGCAGCCTGAGCCATTTGCTGCTCTTGCATCACCTGCTGGGTGATGTCGGTCGCGAACTTGACGACCTTGTAGAGCTCTCCTCTATCGTTATGGATAGGATTATAGGAGGCTTCTAACCATACTTCTTCACCGTAACGGTTAACTCGCTTAAATCGGTCTGAAGCAAACTGTCCTTTTGCCAAACGTTGCCAGAACTCGCGATAAGCTTCAGAACCAGCCTCTTCCTGATCGCAGAACATACGATGATGCTTCCCTTTAATTTGATCCAGTGTATAACCCATCGTACTAAGGAAATTATCATTGGCCTTTAATACATTACCATCTAACGTGAACTCAATAACCGCCATAGAACGGCTCAACGCATTCAGCATGTCCTCTTGCTCACGCGATGCTTTGATCGTTCGCGTAAGCTCAGAAGCAAACACAAAAAAGCTTTCGACTTCTTGATGTTCGTTTAAAACAGGCTGGATAACCGTTCGTAACCACGCTTCTTCGCCGTTGCCTTTAAGTACTTGCATCGCGCCATTCCAAAAGACTTTTTCCTGAACGGCTCTCTTCATTCGATGAAAGTGATCTGTATTGCGCGAATTTGACGGTACCAACTCGGTAATCGGTTTCGCTAAAATATCCGCATCAGCGAAAAAGAGTTGTTGGTGAAGTTTTGTATTTACAGAGGTAATGCAGCCTTTCTTATCCAGCGTTAAGCGAAGCATTTCTTCATCTAAACTGTGTTGGATTTGCTGCAAGCGTTGCAGATCCTGCTTTAATCGTTGGTTTTCTTGCTGAAGCGACTTATTAAAAAACATAACTTTCTCTCATTTGACTAATCTTCGAACTAGTCAACGGTTTATTATTTATATGCCCAATAGCCTGCAAAGATACGATTTCGTTTGATCGTTCTTCAAACGCAACTCCTGTCTCCGAGCTGAGACACCTACATGACATAAGGCTATTTTTCTTTGGTATGACTTAAGCGCAGTATACTGAAATTTCTTCACCGCCCAAGTTGTTTATATATTTATCAATATTAAGGCAATTGGCAGCTATTAGAGATCCGTATTAATGCGGATAGTTGTATGGAGAAAGGATGTATTTGGATCAAAAAAAGCCCTTTCCAAAAAGGAAAGGGCTTTGACTTAGTTCCCAAAATTTTTGCCGTTTTACAGCAGTTCCACCGACTGTTGAGCGATTACCCACTCTTCATTGGTAGGAATAACTAGTGCTTTCGCACCGAGCAACTCAGATGTTGCGATAACACCTGCGTTGCCAAATCTTGCATCTTCGTTGCCTTTCTCATCTTCAACAAAACCTAGCAGTTTTAGGTTTTTCAAGATTTCACGACGAATTGGTAGTGAGTTTTCACCAATACCACCAGTGAAGATGATGCCGTCTAATGAATCCAGAGCAGCTAGGTAAGAAGTAATGTATTTCGCAACACGGTAAGTGAAGATTTCAAATGCCAACTTCGCACGTGTGTTACCCGCTTCCATGGCTTCTAGTACACCACGTGCGTCACTTGTTACACCGGATACACCTAAGAAGCCTGACTTCTTGTTCATCATCTCGAACACTTCGTCTTTTTCCCAACCTTTACGGAAAAGGAACTCGATAACACTTGGGTCGAGGTCACCACAACGAGTGCCCATCATTAGGCCAGCTAGCGGCGTCAAACCCATACTTGTATCAACACATTCGCCATTTTTAACCGCACTCACTGATGCACCATTACCTAAGTGCACGGTGATAAAGCTGCTTTCTTCAACCGGTTTATCTAGCATTTTCGCTGCTTCACGGCTTACGTAGTAGTGGCTTGTGCCGTGAGCACCGTAACGACGCACTTTATGCTCCTCGTAAAGCTCGTAAGGAAGCGCGTACATAAACGCTTTGGCAGGCATTGTTTGGTGGAAAGCAGTATCAAACACAGCGAATTGAGGCAGTGAAGGGAATGCTGCCATTGCTGCTCGCATGCCTTCTGCATTCGCTTTGTTATGAAGTGGCGCTAGCTCAGCAAGACGCTCAACTTCTTGAATAACTTTTTCATCGACTTTTACTGTGCCTTTAAAGGTTTCGCCACCAGCAACAATGCGGTGGCCTACAGCTACAAATTTTGAGCTCAAACCCAAAGTCTCGAGTAGTTTTACCACTCGCTCAACAGCGTACTGATGATGGTTACCGCCAGCAGGAATTGCTTCAACGGTTTTTTCTCCCTGATATTTCCAACTGATTTCAGCTTCAGGTAGGCCAAAACACTCACCAATACCTGATACCAAAGCTTCACCGGTTTCAGAATCAATAACAGCAAATTTTAATGAAGAGCTACCAGAGTTGATCACCAGTACAAACGAATTAGACATGAAATAGTTATCCTGTTGTAGAGCAGAGGTTGTAATAGCGCTTGTGCGCTGCGTACTTCTTGTTTGCCCCTCTATTATTCAATAATTTTTTAATCTTTCAACAATCTTTTAGTAAAAGCGATTTGATTGAACAAATTTTGTTGATCTGTAGCAAGTTTTGATTTTATTTGAAGACTAAAAAATATGACTTGTTAAACATAATTTATGAATAGGTCAATTTGTACAAATTCAGAGATATGAGCTACGTTGTTTATTGGGTGAACAAAAATAATAAACCAATCAATAAATCGGGGTAATAATGTGCCCACTATTGCATTTCTATTAGTGATCTTAGGTTTGATTTTGCTCTGCTGGGGATGGCAGATGACAAAAAACATCTGCTCGAGAACTGATGTACCCGGGTGGACTTTCCTATTGGTGTTAATCAGCTGTTTCATTTTTGCGTATGCCGCTTTTTTACACGCTATAATGCAAAAACCTATCGCTTCCCTCTTGGAAACCGGAGTTTCTCTCATTCTATTCGGTGGCAGCATTTTTGTGGTGCTGGTTATCAAATGGAGCAACGACTCCATACTAGAACTTCATACCGTTGCTGAAAAAGAGAAGCGTAATGCCGTTCACGACGCACTTACTGGACTCCCTAACCGTAAATACTGCTTTGAGTTAATCGAAGATAGAATACAGTCTGGAGACCCTTTCTCAGTGATCCTTTTCGATGTCGTTAACTTTAAACAAGTCAACGATGCTATGGGACACTTTTGTGGAGACCAACTGCTGATTCAAATTGGGCAACGTCTCCAAGAGAAACTTAAAGGCAGTGACAAGATTTTCCGCGTTGGTGGCGATGAATTTGTCATCCTCACCTCGTCAGCATGCGAGGAAACAGGCAAAAGTCTCATCGAAGAGTTAGATTCGGCACTGTCTAATCGCTTCCATTTAGATGAGTTTCAAGTCTCTTCCCGCGTTGTTTTCGGTGTCAGTACCTACCCTTATGACGCTCTATCCAATGATCTATTGATAAAGCATGCGGACATTGCCATGTATCACGCCAAACGAAATGGCAACCTCTTTGCATTTTATAATGAGGACATGAACGTCGGGGCCAAGTACCAGCTCGAAATCTCTTCTCGTATTCAATGTGCGCTGGAAAAAGAGGAGTTCCAGCTATACTACCAACCGTTGATTGACGCACATACTAACTTAGCTGTCGGCTTTGAAGCCGTGATCCGTTGGCATGACGAAAATGGTAAAACGATTTCGCCTAACGACTTCATCCCCATCGCGGAGCGAAGTAATCAAGTGCACAACATCACCATGTGGGTCCTCAACCAAGTTGAAAAAGACCTCCAGACCTTTATAGAAAAAGACATCAAGCTTCCTGTCCACGTTAACTTATCTGCAAAAGATCTCTCGTCTAATTTATTGTTCAACCGCTTGGAAACACTGCTCAAGGTAAACCCTCAATTTGCTGACCTTATAAGCTTAGAGATTACTGAAACGATGGCGATTGATAGAGTTGTTGAGCTCAACCCCCTGATTCACCAAATCAAAGGATTGGGTATTAAGATCAGCTTGGACGACTTTGGCACCGGGTATTCATCTCTGTCGCTTTTGAGAGATCTCCCGGTTGATCAAATTAAAATCGACCGATCATTTCTTTGTACCGCAAGCCGGACAGAAGGCACCCGCTCTATCGTTGAGAACACAATAGCGTTAGCGCATGGCCTAGGGTATTCAGTCGTCGCAGAAGGCGTTCAAGACATGGATACACTGCATTTTTTGCGCAGTCGTGGCTGCGACATCATTCAGGGCTACTTGTTCTGCCCAGCCCTACCCTTAAACGAAGTAATAACCTGGGTAAATGAGCACGATGAAAAACAAAGCCGTATTCGACGCGCATAAAAAAGCCGAGCATTTCGCTCGGCTTTCAATTCTTACGGCAATTTAATCAATTGCTCTAATCACTGATTCGTGATTATGCTTCTTGAGTGCGACGACCACGGCCGTGACCACGCTCACCACGGTGGTTACCACGGTGATCACCACCACGGTTACGATCGAAGCGACGTTCGCCACCTTCACGGTTACCATCGCGGTTGCCGTCACGGTTACCACGGAAGCCACCTTCGCGACGACCGCCTTCACGACGATCACCACCACGGTTGCCGCCTTCGCGGTTGCCACGGTAACCGCCGCCATCACGACGACCACCATCGCGACGACCACCGTCACGGCGACCACCACGAGACTCTCGGAAGTCATCGAAGTCACATACTACAGCACCAACATCTTGTTGACGGATGCGTAGTTTGCTTAGCTTGCCCGCAGCTTCAGAAGTCATTGCTTTTGGTAGCTGAACGAATGTGTGGCCTTGTGCTAGCTTGATCGCACCGATAGAGCCTTTACCTAGACCTAGTTCGTTCGCTAGAGCACCAACGATGTCTTTAACTTGAACACCTTGCTCGCGACCAACTTGAAGCTGGTAAGTATCCCAATCTTGGTTGTTGAAGTTACGACCGCCGTCACGACCACCTTCACGGCGCTCTTTGCGGCGTTGCTTATCACGCTCAATCGCTTCAACCATTGGATCTTCGCCAATGTAGAACAGAGGACGTTTACCTTGCTGGCGCTTAAGAAGCATAGCAGCAAGCGTTGCTGGGTCGATGTCTAGAGAAGTTTGTAGTTTCTCTACTAGCTCAGCAAATTTGTCTAGAGCTTTGTGCTCTTTCTCTGCTTCAAGCTCAGCGCCTAGCTTAGCTAGACGAGCTTCAGCAACTTGGTCACGTAGAGGAAGTTGAATCTCTTCCATAGATGACTTAGTTACGCGCTCGATAGTGCGAAGCATACGGATTTGGTTAGTGCGAACAAGAAGGATCGCTTTACCTTTACGTCCAGCACGGCCAGTACGACCGATGCGGTGGATGTAAGACTCAACATCGAATGGGATGTCGTAGTTGAATACGTGCGTAATACGTGGAACATCAAGACCACGTGCCACAACGTCAGTTGCAACTAGGATGTCGATAACACCTTGTTTGATGTGATCAACAGTACGCTCACGTAGAGACTGAGGAATGTCACCGTGCAGAGCAGCCGCTTTAAAGCCACGTGCAGATAGCCAATCAGCTAGACGCTCAGTGTCTTGACGAGTACGTACGAAGACGATTGACGCATCAGTTTCTTCTGTTTCAAGAAGACGAGACATCGCTTCATCTTTCTCTACACCCTTCACTACCCAGAACTGCTGTTGAACTTTGTCTACAGTGTGGTTCTTACCAGCAACGTCAACCATTACAGGCTCACGTAGGAAACGCTCAACGATTTTCTTAAGCATCGGAGGCATTGTTGCAGAGAATAGAACGCGTTGAGCAGACTCTGGTGCATGTTCCATGATCGCAGTAACGTCATCAACGAAACCCATGTTTAGCATTTCGTCAGCTTCGTCTAGTACAAACGTGTTTACTTCATCTAGGTGTAGACGTTCACGGTTGATAAGGTCTTGTACACGACCTGGAGTACCAACAATAACTTGTGCACCACTCTTAAGAGCACGCATCTGATCTACGATAGAAGCACCACCGTAAATCTCTAAAACTTTAAGACCCTTGATGTTCTTACCAAGGTTTTTCATTTCAGCCGCAACCTGAATCGCTAACTCACGCGTTGGCGCAAGAACGATAGCTTGTGGTTTACGTTGGTTGAGATCGATCTTATTTAGAAGAGGCAGAGAGAACGCTGCCGTTTTACCTGTACCTGTTTGAGCTTTACCCAGCGCGTCAGCACCTTCCAACAGGTGTGGGATTGCCGCAGCCTGAATTGGAGTTGGTGACACGAAACCCATTCCGTCTAGAGCAGAAAGGATAGAATCATTCAGAGATAAATCGCTGAATTGAATAACAGAATCTTGCATTGGGATCCTACTTAATTAAACAAAAAAACAGTCCCATATGCTCTTCCAATTCGATACTGATTCATCCAGTTACTGATTCCATTCAGACAGGAACACAGCACAGTACACAACCGCGATAAGCCATTAGGGACGACTAAGGGAGGCGGATTATTCCTTAAAAGCATAAAAAAAGCCAGAAAAAATTGAATTACATCACAATTTATTCTCAATAATGGCATTTTTAGCATATTTTTCCACCAACCCCACCATTCCCCGTAGATTTGCGCAGCTCGCAGATGAGTTTTTCATCAATATTTAAGCCGATTTCCTGCAATTCGATCAGCAAAATTCACGGCGAAATTGCGCTCCACAGGTAGTAATAATAGCTCGCAATGATTATAGTGTGCCCAACTCCATAGGTAATTTAAGAAAAGATGTTTCAAGATAACCCACTACTCGCTCAGCTTAAGCAGCAAATCCAAGAAAACCTGCCGAAAAAAGAAGGCTCAATAAAAGCCACAGATAAAGGCTTTGGCTTTTTGGAAGTGGACAGCAAGACTAGCTTCTTCATCCCACCTGCGTACATGAAAAAGTGCATGCACGGTGACAAAGTCGTCGCCATTATCCGCACAGAAAATGAACGCGAAGTTGCAGAGCCACAAGAGCTGTTAGAACAAGCCGTGACTCGCTTTATTGGTCGAGTCAAAATGTTCAAAGGCAAGCTAAACGTAGCACCTGATCACCCGCAGCTTAAAAAGCTTTCTCTTAAAGCGAAACTAAAGAAAGGTCTAAAACCTGACGAGTTCGCTGAGGGAGATTGGGTTGTCGCACATCTTATTCGCCACCCTCTAAAAGGCGATAACTCTTTCTTCGTAGAAATTTCTGAAAAAATCACAGACGCGAACGACAAAATTGCACCTTGGTGGGTAACGCTTGCTCAAAACGATCTACCAAACTCTGAGCCAGCAGGCATCGAGAACTGGGAACTGAAAGACGACGCCGATCTAGAACGCGTAGACATGACACACGTTCCTTTCGTGACTATCGATGGTGAATCAACCAAAGATATGGACGATGCGCTGTACGCGAAGAAAACCGAATCTGGCGATTTCGAACTGACTATCGCTATCGCAGATCCAACCGCCTACATCACACCAGAAGATGAAATGGATAAAGTAGCACGTGAGCGTGGCTATACTATTTATCTTCCGGGCCGCAATATTCCAATGCTGCCTCGCGATCTAGCAGACAACCTATGCTCTCTGATTGAAGGCGAAATTCGCCCTGCTATTTGCTGTACCGTAACCGTAAATAAAGACGGCGTAATTGGCGACGATATCAAGTTCTTTGCAGCAAACATCAAATCACACGCACGCCTAGCATACGATCACGTGTCTGATTGGCTAGAAAACGGCAGCTCAGAAGCATGGCAACCATCTGAAGAGATCGCGACGATCGTTCGTGACCTTTACGACTTCTCCCTTGCTCGCGCAGAATGGCGTGAGAAAAACGCAGTGGTCTTCCCAGACCGCCCTGACTACCGTTTTGAGCTGAGTGAAGACAACGATGTGGTTGCTATCCATGCAGATATGCGCCGCAGTGCAAATCGCTTGGTTGAAGAATCAATGATTACCGCAAACATCTGTGCTGGTCGTACACTGCGCGATAAATTTGAAACAGGTGTTTTCAATACTCACGCTGGCATTAAGACTGAGAAGATTGAAGAAGTGGTTCAACTTGTCAATCCAGAAGGTGCACTGGAATTCACAGCGGAGTCAATTACTACTCTAGAAGGCTTTGCTGCATTGCGTCGCTGGTTGGCTGCGCAAGAAACCTCTTACCTAGATAATCGTATTCGTAAGTTCCAAGCCTACAGTGAAGTAGGTAATCAGCCTCTTCCTCATTACGCTATGGGGCTGGATATCTATGCGACTTGGACATCACCAATTCGTAAGTACGGCGATATGATCAACCATCGCATGTTGAAGGCCGTCATCCTAGGTAAAGAGCCAGTGCAAAAACCTGATGATCAAGTCGGTGAAGAACTAGCTCTGCACCGTAAACATCATAAAATTGCTGAGCGAAATGTCTCAGATTGGTTATATGCACGTACGCTTGCTGATGAGCCGAACAAGAAAACTTGTTTCACAGGTGAGATTTTCGATATTAATCGTGCTGGTGCACGTGTCCGACTTCTCGAAAATGGCGCAGCAGCCTTTATTCCTGGTGCACTAATTCTTGATAATAAAGAAAGAATTGAGTGCAATGGCGACAACGGTACCATCTCTATCGATAAAGAGGTCGTATACAAACTTGGTGATACATTGGAAATTGTCCTTGCGGACGTAAACCAAGAGAACCGCAGTTTAGTTGCAAAGCCAACCCAGGTATTTGCTGAACAACCAGCAGCACAAGCAGAACAAACTGTAAGTGAATAATACCGAATGAAGTTAAAAGGCGCTCTATTGAGCGCCTTTTTTATTTGTTATGTAAAAATGATAAGAACGAATATGCCGAACATTGAGATCATTCGCTTTAATCACTTCACTGCGCGCAAAAGTGAGCGTTACACCGCAACACATAATGGCTTATATGTTGTTGAAGAAGGTGCCCTATTAGTTCATCAACCAAATGGTGAACAGTTTGAACTTAAAGCAGGAGATTTTACTCTCTACAACTCCGCTGATTTGAGCAGCGCAGAAGCTATCCCTAGTGAAAAAGGCTTTAAAGCACTGGCTCTAGTCTTCAACCCAAATCTATTCTGTGACTTTAAAAAAGCACACCCAATGCTACGCTCCAAGACGGAAGAAAGGCGCTTCTATCCTTTTTCAGCGCAAGCCAGCAGCGAAGTAGCACAACTAAAAGACACATTGGTCAACTTAGCGAGTCGCAATGCTCCAGACTACACACAAGGTCATATCGCAATGGCACTGCTGTCGTTAATGGTGGAGGTAGAGCCAAACATCCTATCAATCATAGATGATGCAAGCAGCCTAAGCGACTCTCAAAAGGCCATCAAGTATATTGAGAACAATATCGAGAAAGATATCACTCTGGAAGGCTTAGCGGCTCATATGAGCATGTCTATCGCGACCTTAAAACGCCGCCTCGCCGCAGAGGATCTTTCATTTTCACAGATATTAAAAGTGAAGCGGATCAACTTCGCCGCAACCCAGCTGCGCATGTCAGAAAAATCTATAACAGAAATAGCGTTTGAATCCGGATTTAAAAGTGCAGCGCATTTCAGTACCGCATTTAAATCGGTTTACAACATGACGCCGAAAGACTTTAGAAACCAAGTCGTTAAATCCAAAGCATAAATTATGGCGACATTGGCAGCTGTTAGAATTGGAGCGTTCCCTATTCCCAAAAACACGCTTGAGGATCGCTTTCCAATTCGGTGAGTAGTTCTTCAAGCGTTTGGCTGTATGGAAGTGGCTTATAAGGTATCCACCTTAATAATTCGTTGCGATACGTTGGGACGTAGAAATACCAAAGCTGATTGCCCTCATCAAACACGATCTTCGCGACGGGAGAGGTATATTCGCTGTGCTGTGAATCAAGAAGAAAATGCGCTCTATGAAGCTCTACACCATTCTCCACTGGCTCATATAGGCACTTACCCTGCTCGACAGGCAGGTTAGCATTACGCGCAGAGCAGAGCGATTGAACTGATTTGTATAAACGACTTGTCGCCATTTGGGACACTGACATCAACGTTCTCCCGATGGATGATAGTTAGAGCTGTCGATCCTAGTATATAACCTTTACACCACCACCGATGCTGATTATCTGCCTACCTCAAACAAAGGATGGCTATATTCTCATTTCCTCAGATTATCATCTCACTTTACTTGGAAACGCTACCTACATCACCTCTTGGTTAGAAAGAATTCCCTTGTTTAGACCTGACAGTTCACAAAAGTGTAACCTGAACGCAATATCATAAACGCTGCTTTATACCGTATATGGAGTTTAATATGTTACGTTTTACTGTGGCGACGTTATTGGCCATAGCAGTCTCCCTCCCCGCCATTGCAAAAGAAATTAATATCTCTGGGTCAACCTCGGTTGCTCGCGTAATGGATGTACTTGCAGAGGAATACAACAAAACACACCCGGACGATTACATTGCAGTTCAAGGTATTGGTTCTAGTGCGGGTATTACAATGGTTAATAAAGGCGTAGCCGAGATTGGGATGAGCTCTCGCTATCTGACAGAAAGCGAAAAAGGTGAAGATCTCAACGTATATCCTATCGCTTATGATGGCCTAGCTGTTGTTGTAAACCGTACAAACTCTGTAAAAAACCTTTCTCAACAACAACTGTTTGATATCTACAAAGGTAAAATCAAGAATTGGAAAGAGGTTGGTGGTGCAGATCAACCTATCGCTGTTGTCACTAGAGAGGCGTCTTCAGGCTCGCGCTACAGTTTTGAAAGTCTGCTAGGACTAACCAAAATCGTAAATGATCGCCTCGTCTCAGATATCAGCCCGAACAACTTGGTTGTAAATAGCAACAGCATGGTAAAAACCATCGTGAACCATAATACTCGTGCAATTGGGTTTATTTCTGTGGGATCAGTAGATCGCTCAATAAAAGCGATTCAATTAGATGGTATTGACCCAACTTCGGCAAACATTAGCAATCACAAGTATAAATTGGCGCGGCCATTCCTAGTACTCTACAAAGTCAATAAGATTAGCGAACCAGGTAAAGGGTTCGTCACCTTCCTTCGCTCAGAACAAGGACAAAAAGCGATTGCTGATTACGGTTACACTCCAGTAAAAAGCTTTAATCAATAAAACCAAAAAGAGAGCATATTAATGCTCTCTTTTTATATGTTTTCTATCTGGCTCTGGAATTAGAAATGCAGTTGAATAACAGAAACGACAACAGCACCAGGTCGACGAATACCTTCGATTTCCACTTTAATTTCACGCTCGATCTCCAAACCTTTTTTGATCGGCGTTACTTTTGTCAACGTGCTGACAGCACGAACGTTGTTTCCTGCTTTAACAGGGTAAGGGAAACGAACTTGGTTTAAGCCTAAGTTAACGACCATTTTGGCTGTTGGGAACATTGGCTTATCAGGGTCCACTGAGTCAGTCAATTTAGGCAACAATGCTAATGTTAAAAAGCCATGAGCGATGGTTGTTTTAAATGGAGATTCAACTGACGCGCGTTCTGGATCTGTGTGAATCCACTGCATGTCTTCCGTTACCGCACCAAATTGATTGATACGTTCTTGAGATACATGCACCCAGCCACCAGTGTGAATCACTTCACCAATTTTTTCACTTAACTCGTCATACAGCTTTTGAGCCTCAGGTGCCATTACGATTGGTGCAGGTTGAGGCGCAACCTCTTCGTTAACAGCTGGCTGTTGGTGATCACGAACTTTCGAGAAAAGAAAGCTATTCTGAGCTTTTCCCAAAAAGTCACTCCAATAATCGCGTAACGTTGGAGACATCCAATTCATAAACTCGGATTGATGAGCAGAAATCGCATCAACTTTGTCTTTAAATAGATTTGTGACCTTCATAAACACCCTTAAAAATTTAAGCACAACTGGCTATACCAGTTAATTTTGAATTAGTTCACAAAGTCTTGCAAATACTTTCGGGCGAACACCTGTACCCTAAAAGCAAGTTATTTCTTAAATATCATAAAGATAACAATAAAACACCATTTTATTGACTTGCGCCAATATAAAGTAAAAACTCTATAAATCGCTACTATTTGTCTCTTTTTTAACCCATTTTCAAACTGTTTAACATTACATCAGCGACTATAAAACGAGCAAACAGTACTTCTATTATAATTCAGCACTTTACAATTCGGACTATGCTCCCTATTATACGTTCCGCAACGGAGAGATGGCTGAGTGGTTGAAAGCACCGGTCTTGAAAACCGGCATACGTTAATAGCGTATCTAGGGTTCAAATCCCTATCTCTCCGCCACTTATTCTTAGAAAAAAGCCTTTGATTATCAAAGGCTTTTTTCGTATCTGAAGCATAGAAAAGTCACCTAACACAGATAGGTGATACATATGTATTTGATAAAACTGGCTTCTGGCGTGTACTACACACGTATTGCCACCCCTGCTTTTCTACAAAACTCCCATGACTATCCGAAGGAAGTTCGCTTCTCTTTGCTTACTAAAACGCGTCGTGAAGCGATTAAACGCAATACTCGGTTAGCTAGTGCTATCTGCTCTCTCTTTGACAGAGCATTCAATCAGTACATGCCATACAAAACGTTCAAAGCCATTCTCCTGGTGTTGATAAAGCGTGTACGCGAGGAGTTTAAGACGAGTTCGAAGATGGAGCCTCATCATGCGCCAATTACCGTCGAAACTCCGCCACCAACTCCTGTGGAAGCCTTACCTGAACAACAATCTAAGGACTCGAAGTTCTTCGCAACGGAATTAGATGATTTTATTCGCTCTAAAAGCCTTGAAAACATTACTCATCTATCTTCTGTTCAGCTTAAGCAACGTTGTACAGACTTCATCTTCTTTGTGAAGAAGCGGAAACTTCCAGTAACGCCTAAAACAGCCATACCCAAAAGAGACAGGTCACTCCTCACAAATCTTCATTTAAAAAACAGTTTAAAATAGACACTATTTTGTAGACAGTTTAACGCAGACAAAATGCCATTCTAGGGACATAGAAAATGATAAGAGCTTATTTAAGAGCCTCAACTGATGAGCAAGACTCTTCTCGTGCTAAGCAGGAATTACGAGAATTCGTTAAATCCAATAATCTACAGATTGCATCTTTCTATCAGGAGAATATATCAGGTACAGCAGCCGAGCGTCCTGAGCTAGATCGGCTCATTGAAGACTCTGAAGATGGCGATGTCCTATTGATTGAAAAAATGGATAGATTGACGCGCTTGCCGTTCCAAATCTGGGAAACCCTCAAAGCGCGAATCAAAGCTAAAGGGATATCAATCGTAGTTGCAGATCAACCTATGACCCACCAGTCTTTATCTGATGCAGATGTGTCAGTCTCGGCAATTCAGCAGGCGTTAACAAACTTCATGTTGGATCTGGGCGCAGCGATGGCTCGTGATGATTACGAAACGCGCCAGAAACGTGCTCAGCAAGGTATCGCAAAAGCAAAGGTAGAAGGACGCTACAAAGGACGACCTGTGAACGCAGAGACAGCACAAAAGTGCCGAACTGTTAATTTGCTAGTTTCTGACGGTGAAACCGTCAGTGCTGCATGTAAAGCACAGGGTGTAGGTAGAGCAACTTATTACAAGTACCTATCCGCCCGAGGCTGACGGCTCAAATATACTCTTTAGCGTATAAATAGAAAATATACGCCATAGAGTATATGAGGATTTGAATTACTGGGTAAAAGGAAGATAGAAGATGTACGTGAGTGATCCATTAGCGTTGGCAAACTGGATGCGAGAAGCAAGGCAAAACAGTGGATTGACACAAAAGCAGGCTTCAGAGTTAAGCGGGCTACGGCAAGCAACGATATCTAAAATCGAAAATGAACCAGCATCTTGCACCATCGAAACCTTGTTATGCCTGGCTAGAGTCTATCAATTAGAGCTTCACCTGTTACCGATGCTGGTTAAGGGGGAGAACTATGAGCACGAGATTTCTAAGTTGGAATGGTAGGTGTACTGTATAGGAGGTTTCCCTCCTATACAGTTAGTGAATTTAGATTAGGGTAGATACCACTCTACAAGCTCCCGTACTTCTTCGGGGCCACCATGAATGTTGTCTTTGAAAGATATTGTTGCTTCAGATATAGAATCGACATATTCAGCCAATATTTTAACATCGTCTGGTGGGAATCCATATCTGAGAAGTAATGTATGTACTGAGTTATTTGTTCCATACTTCAGTAGCTCAATCATTTTCAGGGCGTTATTGTCCTTTGTGAATTTGTGATAGATAGACATCGCTCCTATCAAAACATCTGACAACGAGAATGAGATAACAGTATCTAAATAATCATAAGTATCAAAAACTATAGCATCATAGCTTACATCTTTTGCTTTTGTTCCTATAGGAAATAATGAGAATCTAGAGGTTAGTTTACTGTCTGGCAGTTTGTTTGCTGGTTGTGAAAACGCAGCATTAACATTTCTGTTTTCTCCTCGTTTTGATATGTAACTATATCTTATACCAACAATCTCTTTAAATGATCGCCCTTGAATAATTTGAAAAAATATATTAATCGCATTGTCAAAAACACTGTCTTCTCCATCGTAAAGTTCTCTTCCTAAAGATAAACAATATATTTTCTTAAGAGCAGATTTACAAATTATTCGATTGTCTTGATTCTCTGGTCCAAATAAGCTAATACCAAAACCATTACCATAGAACAAGTTCAAGACAATTTTTATATTTTCGAGTGATTCATCGGTTGATAATCGTTCTATTTTAGTTTGAGGTAAGCTCAGTTCATCATTAAAAGTTCCATCTTTAATTGATGAAATTAGTTCTTTTTCGTCTGAAACGTTATCTACATCTTGATCTAACAGTGATTCTTCAGACAATTTAAAATTATTATTTATCCGTTCTATCGCTAGCTTAGGGCTTTTGGTGTACACATAACCAAAGTCAAATTTCATTTCACTAGAAAGTCTGCCACTGCGCCCAATTAAGTTTTTGAAAGATAGCGCTCTATCATCATCGGAGTCGCTCTCAATACGCATACTTTCAAGCCAAACGATATCAAATGGCATATTTATGCCTTGTGCTAGGGTACTTGTAGCGAAGCAAATTTTCGCAAATCCTTGACGTATAAAATCTTCGACTAAAAATCGAACATCTAAAGGAATCGAACCGTGGTGAATAACAACACCTTTCTTTAGTAGATCAACCAATCTAGAACGATGATCAGTATCGTTAGCACCGAGGTGGTCCTCTACTTGAGAAATTATCTTCAAAGCGTGAGGGTCTGTAACAGCTTCAAATTTATCTATATACTTAGAGAAACCGTCAATAAAGTCGCCGCGATATATAGAGGCCTTTGATACAAAAACTAATACTGACTTTGTTCCATCAAAAGCGGTAACTTCAAACTTGTTTTCCAGTTGTAGACAGTTTTTTACTAAATAACCTTTATTATTATATGGAGAAAAGTAATAATCCTTATTGTTCTTATGACCAAAAACAAATACTTTACCTACTGTACTGTGTGGATACGAGCGTGAAAAAGAATTTTCATCACTTATTTCATGCTTCTTAAATTGTGCGGATGGGTTTTCAACGAATGGATGTGCGAATATTAGCTTAGCATCAGGGTATGCTTTTTTAACCCGCCTAACTAGCACATCAAAAATAACACCGCGTTCTTTTTCCTCAGACACCTGTGCTTCATCGAAGAAGAATAGCTTTATATCTCCTTTGTCTTTTGAGTGGAATAGTTCCCTTGCCCTTTCTGGAGTTAGTACAAATATTCTTCTTAGATGCCTGTCAGTAAATACATAATCAACAAATGACAAAATCATAACGGATTTATTACCCTTAAAAGAATCGCGTAATGTCTTTATATACTCGGCAATAAGTGCTCTAGAGGGAACTACTATTACACAATCCCCTTGCATTTCATTAATATAATCTCTGATAGAAAATGATTTTCCCGCACTTGTTGGTGCTGATATTGAAACATACTGCTGGCTTTCTATTGCATTCCTCACATGAGCTTGGACGGGAGTTAAGTATTCATTGTATTTTTTCTTATGTGTATTACCAACCCCAGATAAAATAAATGAGAGTAAGTTGTTAGGATTTGGGTTTTTATAAAACAATCCAAGGGTAGATATTACTTGCTCTTCAAGATCAAAAAACACTTCTGGATAAAACAATTTTAAATATGATATTTTTTCAATGATTTTATTATCCGTCGGACCATCTCTATGTAAAATTGATATGGTGTCTAGCAATAATCTTCTTGCGTCATTTTCATTTTGTATGTTTTTTATTTCGAACATTTTACACCAACAACATATATTTTATTAGCTTTGCCAATTAAATCTGATTTGGCTATGCTAGCTAAAGCGTTTGCCATTATTTTATCAAGCTCTTGAGATGTGATAGAAAAAGCTGCGATAACTCCATATTTGTCTTGATCTAAGTTTTCTATACTTTCCTGTTTCGTTAGGTTGATGAGATGTACACGATCACGAAAGTGTTTTTCTTCATTGAGAAATCTACCGATTTGAGGAATAGCTTCACCATGAGGATTTGTACTAGCTGAATATTTAGCCTCACCGAAATTTATTAAGTTGTCATTGCATTCCGTATGAAAGTCAAATCCTTCATTTTGTTTTTTTTGCGGTTTCCAGATTTCCGCGATTGGTAATCGGTTATGTTCAAAAATTAGTTCTAGCGCTCGAGAGGAACCTATGGAGACCATTACTTCACCAAATTCAGCTCCCAAAGGGTTCCCATTCGCTACTTCATTAAAGATTTGGACAAGGGCTTCAGCAGTCTCATTAGCAGTGTATTTATAACTACGTTGGGTTCCCGCGTCCATATTTAACATCCATGATGTATCCAATACGGATTGAGTTAACATTTGGGCGATGAACGTTAAATCTTCTACATTGACAATACAGGCATGAATTGATTGTTCATCAGAATGCTTCGTATGCGTACAGCCCCAATCAGGATCTGCTACCTCCATTCAATACTTCCTATTAGTCGGTGAAAAATTCAGTCCAGAAATGATATTTATTAATCATTAGAGATGAAAAAGTGGAGTTATTTTAGTTAGTTAACTATACCAGTTAATCTAAGAACCGTTAACTCAAGGTAACCTTCAGTTGGTAGAAAAAGTGCAACTAATCACATAAAATGATGAGATTTGTGCGCTACCCAACAAAATTGATTCTGCTCTTCTTGAAATGCTGTGCGGACAGCTAGTGAGCATAATTACCCTTGCTAGGTTCTGGTTTCTATAGTTGAAAATTTGTACTTTCCAAGAAGAAGATAGAGTGTTAAATTGAAGTTCCTGATGTGACTCACTGTTGGGTTCTAGACTTTTCCATTTTCAGCAGAAAATCCTCCATCGAGTCAAAGACTTTGATTTTTATAGGTTTCAGTGTAGATAGTTTTCAAATCCCTATCTCTCCGCCACTTATTTAGAACGCTCGCATTTATTGCGAGCTTTCGTCGTTTTAGTGTTTGTAAAATGACGGAGGTTCGAACCCCTAGTCGTATACGGCCCCAGAACTTCACCACATTCGAATAAAGAGCCCGCTAAAAATTAGCGGGCTCTTTATTTCTATTTTCTAGTGTTTAAGCAAACTTCTTAATCATTTCAGATAGGTCATTGGTACAACTTTGCACTTTAGAGTTCATCTGATTTGTTTCTGTCATCAGATCATACGATTCACTGTACTTTAAGTTAAGCGACTGGATGTTTTCGTTAATCTCATCCGTTACGTAAACCTGTTCTTCTATAGCTACCGCAATTTGTTGATTTCGCTCGACTACATCCTGAACGAGAGATTGCAGCTGTTGGATGCTCTCTAAAGCCGTGCCTAATAATGTTACCGTTCCGGTCGACATGTCATTGCCTTTCTCTAGCGCAGAAACCGCTGATTTACTGCCCTTTTGAATCCCCTCAATGGCCGCTTTAATTTCTGTTGTCGATTCCTGTGTTCTTTTAGCAAGGGTTCTCACTTCATCCGCAACGACTGCAAACCCTCTTCCTTGTTCGCCTGCCCTCGCCGCTTCAATTGCTGCATTCAACGCTAATAAGTTGGTTTGTTCAGCAATATCATTGATCACTTCAACAACAGTTCCTATTTGCTCGGTTTGTTGGTTCAAACGCATGACCACTTTAGAGATTTCGCCGAGCTCACCCACCAGCTCTAGCACCGAGTGGTTAACATTATCGATAACGCTACGGCTATCTGTCATCGTGTTCTGCGCTTCTAGCGTAGCATCAGCAGTCGCTTGAGCATTATTTGATATCTCAGATGATGAGGCTTGCATCTCATTGACCGCTGTAGCGACCGAGTCGATCTCTACTTTCTGTGCACTCAAGTTTTCCGTCACTTGCTGGCTATTAGTCGCAGCACTGTTGGCACTTGCACGCGTTTCTTCGCAAGAGTCTTTTACAGACACCCCGACTCGCCCTAATAGCGCATCTGCAAATTGCTTACGCATCTTCATACCCAGCTCAATTTCAGCCAGATCGTTAATTTTTCCGCAATAAATATACTCCATTAGTGGATTATTGAAGTCTTGCCTAGCCTGTCTAGCGAGCTTCTCAACTGGCCTTGTTAATACATAAATTGAGAAAACGGAAAGTAATGCAGCAATGCCAAAGGCCACCGCTGGTGATTGATTCATTTGTAGAGTTAGCAAGCCAAGAAGGTTTGAAATGAAAAGAAAGAAGGCTGCTCTCATCCACAAACGCGTACGGGGAAGATACATTTGCAATGGTTTACTGTTATTCCGAAGTTTTGAATACGCTTTTTCCGCTCGTTGAACGTGTATACGCTCAGGTTTAAATCGAACCGATTGGTACTCAACAACTTCACCATTGGATTTGATAGGAGAAGCAAACGCATCAACCCAATAATACCCTCCGTTTTTACGTCGGTTTTTCACCATTCCCATCCAGTGCTTTCCAGTTTTCAGGTGAGTCCATAAATCTTTAAAAGCCTGTTTCGGCATGTCGGGGTGGCGTACAACATTGTGAGGCTTACCGATAAGTTCACCATCATCAAACCCCGCGACTTCATTAAAGTTTTCACTGGCATATTTGATATAGCTGGACGTATCGGTGATAGAAACTAGGCTGTAACTCGAAGGGTAATCATATTCCGTTTCACTCATAAACATGTGTCCTTACATTGATTAATTAAATAAACGGCAAGTATGAGTGTAGCAGCATAACATTTATGCGCATAATGATAAGCGCATTGTAAAATTCAATGAAATTACTGATAGGTCAATTTATTACCTGCAAGCGTAGTGGCTGTTTCACTCTCAAATAGCACTACCCTTGAGTGCTCACAAGATGCTGCATTGATTAAAATTAATACACAAAAGCGCTTCCTTACTGAGTTCGTAAATTGTTATAAATAAACGATTACAACGAAAACAAGGAAGACAAACATATGACTATTCGTTTTAGTCAACTTGCTGCTCAAGGGAACACGGCTCACCTATTTATTGACGATTGGAAAATAGATACTCAGCAATCTTGGGGAATATTCAGCGCGGATGGGGATATTGGTTCTCTACTTGGAGACCTTATTTGTGGTGAACTTTCACCAATAAGCGGAAAACTTGAGCTTGATGGGCTGTCCGTTGCTCAAGTGTCGTTATCAGAGCAACAGCGATTACTGGAAAGAGAATTAGAAAAGGACGATACAGACTGCCTTGATCGTATCGATCAAGGCAGTACCGTTTACTCACTCATTCAGGAGCGCAGCCAAGACTCTAATTTAATAGATCAGCTGATTACCGACCTCGACCTAACTCACCTTAAACACAGTGGCTTTCGTGTTCTCTCTACAGGGGAAACAAGACGAGTGATGCTAGCTCGCGCTTTAGCAACACAGCCTGATTTGTTACTGCTAGATAACCCATTTACTGGTTTAGATATTGCCCATCGAGCAGCTCTCGCTCACTATTTACACTCGATTTCTCAAACCGTACAGCTGCTGGTCACGTTTTCTCGCGAGTCTGATATACCTGAGTGGATTGATCGAGTTGCGCTTTTCAGTGCGGGAAAGCTGGACAGTACGATGGATAAATCCAGTTGGGATAATCATCCAATCATTGAACAAATTAAATCTCAGTCCGAGCAACAGAGTGAAGAAATGATGAACTTGATACGTCAGCATCAGCACTCGACACACTTCGACAATCCAATATTTGAACTAACAAATGGGTCTGTTGAATACACTGATAAGAAGATCTTTACTGACTTAAACTGGCGAATAGACAAGGGTCAGCACTGGCAAGTCAAAGGTCCAAATGGCTGTGGGAAGAGCACCTTGCTTGGGTTAATCTTTGGTGATCATCCTCAGTGCTACAGCAATGACATTGATATCTTTGGTAAAAATCGAGGGTCTGGCGAGACAATCTGGGAAATTAAGCAGCACATAGGCATGGTATCTTCAGCGTTACACCTTCAATACCGCGTTAACTGCAGTGCGCTAGACGTGATTTTGTCCGGTTTTTACGACTCCATAGGGTTGTATAACCAACCCACTCGTAAAGAAGTGGACATCGCAGACGAATGGCTCGACATCCTACATATGAGCCAATACCGAGAAACCTCATTCAAGCAATTAGAGTACGGTCAGCAGCGCCTGTTGTTGATTGCAAGAGCCATCGTTAAACAACCAACATTACTGATTTTGGACGAGCCATATCAAGGGTTGGATTTTCTTGGCAGGCGTTTAGTTAAGAATACACTTGAGCTCATCGCCCGAGAGAATTTAAGCCAGCTATTGTATGTATCTCATTACCAAGAAGACCGCTTGGATAGCATCAAGAATGAGCTAGAGTTTGTTTTTGATGACAATGACCAATGTTACCGGGCTAACGTTTACCAATCATAATGACTTCGCTGAGCAAGTTGATCATAAGGTAAAGGCTTGGAGTAAAAATATCCTTGATGATATCGCACTCCCATCTTTTTCAAATGGTCGGCTTGCGCCGTTGTTTCTACACCTTCAGCGATGAGTTGTACTTTTAGCTCTTCCGCAAAGTGAACAATAGCTTTTAAAACGGAAGCACTAAGGCTAGGTATACCAATAGTTTCGACAAAACATTTATCGATTTTTAGGTAATCAATACGCATGTGCTGCAGAAACGCCAGCGAGGTTTGACCGGTACCAAAATCGTCGATCAACACATCAATTCCATGTACTCGCAGCGCTGCGATGCACTTTCTGGCTTCAGCATCAATGAGTTGACGTTCTGTTATCTCTATGCCTAATGAGACGTTATTTCGACTTAACTTCCTATCAATGAGTTGAATCTTTCTAATCGCGTTTGGCCCAACTAAGTAACCGGGCGGCACATTAATACCAAGGTGAACAGACTGATTAAAGTCTAATTTACTAAAGTCTTCTGCCGCTTTATCGAGAACGTAATCCGTGAGTAAAAAGACCAATCCACTTTGCTCCGCCGCTGGCACAAACTCATCAGGAGAAATGAACCCTTTATTCTGATGTTCCCATCGCACTAGGGCTTCAAAACCAAATAGTTGACCAGTATTGACGTTAACCTGGGGCTGGTAATACAGAGTCAACTCGCCTTTCTTTATGGCTTTCTTTAAATCCAGGACCAAGCTTCGATGAGGATCGATAAATTTATTTAACGCATATAAGCAAAGATAGATAACAAAAATGATTGGAATTGAATACAAAAAATAGGAAAGTGTTCTCTGTTTGACGAATAGATCGCTAGCTTCACTCAAAGCTTCATATTCAAACATTTGCGACGATTTGATGCCAATAGGGTTACTTCCCGTTCTCAACGCTTCTTCAGGTGCAACTTGGTCATGGATAAATAAGGCAGAGCGTTTTAAACGTAAATCGTTATTAAATCCTATCTTCGCATTAAAGTAGTCATGATCAATAATCGTCACCGCTTGATAACCTCGCTCTCCTTCGGTCACGACGAGCAAAAATTGGTCATATACGCTATCCACGTTTCCAAGTGCTAATGCTTGTCCCTCGGGAAATGTAATGTGCTCGGCTAACGGCTTAGAAATTACGCCCAGTTTAGAAGAGCACGTAATGATCCCATCTTTTACAATCAGCATTTCTTCGATATCTCGTTCAAACATCAAGTTTTGCTGAAGCTCTTCACATCGTCTAGGATGCAACAAAGCCGTGCGGTTTTCGGTCTCTATTTGGAATAAAATTTCGTCTGCGATTTGAACGTTTTTTTCTAATAGATGGTTGAGGTTGTTTTGCACGCTTTCACGAGCTAAATACAAGACTTCGCCAACAATCAAAGGAATGGGCAACAAAAAAATGATGGCTTTTTTAAAAAGCGCCTTATTCAGCATATAAAAGTAACCTTTTATAAAACCGATTTACTGAGATGGTATCTGGATTCTGATACCCACTAGCAACTCTCGTTTATAATATTATTTATTTAGATTAACTCAGTATGCGAAACACTTGGTAATACCGCAAACTAAACAATGCCTTAATCCCTCCTGTTCCAATTTAGCATCAAACGACTCAAACCTGAGACGTCAATACGACATCATTTTTGAGCCTATCGGTACCGAGGTAAGCCCTCAGTCGTCAAATTCTCACTCTACGAGAATTACCCATTAAAATTATTTTTCTTTTCTCAGTGATTAAGAATTATATTTGTCGTAATTCATATAACACGTTACAACACTCTCATGACGACAAACAAAGCTAATGCGAACCAGGTAAACGAAAAAGCACTGCAGTTGTTAATGCAAGTTGCAGTTAGTCCATTCCCAGTCTCTGCGAAAACGCTAAGCGAGCAATTGAACGTTCCTTTGAGCAGTCTCTACCGACACTTGAAGCTGCTCAAAGAGTGGAACTTGATTGAAGAAAGCGTACACGACAAGACATTTGTAGTTGGCCCGGCAGCATTGCTGCTCATGCATAGCTATGAGACCGCACAGCATGGTTTAGATATGGTCGAAACCATACTGGCTCGGTTGGTACAACAAACAGGGGAAATGGCCGCTTATATGGTACCTGCAGGGTATCGCGCGCTTTGTGTCAGACAAAAAGAAAGTATGCAGGCGCTGCGTTGCAGCTTCGTCCAGGGTCAAAGTCAACCTCTGCTACGTGGTGCCTCATCTAAAGTGATGCTCGCTTTTATGCCTCAAAGTCGATGCGAGAAAATCTTGAGATACTTTAATCAAGATCACCGACGAGACGAATGGGAAAAAGAGCTCACAACCATCCGTAAACACGGATATGCCGTCAGTACTTCTGAAATTGACCCGGGTGTTTCTGGCATCAGTGCACCAGTGATGAAAGGAAGCAAACTGATCGGCGCGGTCTCGGTGATGGCTCCGGCCCACCGAGTCGAAAAGGATAAGCAGCGCATTATTTTGCATGTGTTGCAAGCGGCAAGGGCACTACCACCAGAAAGGTAATTCATCATGTTAAGCTTTTTCAAACGCTATAAACTCCACCACACCGTGAAACAGCCGCAGCATTACCCTTTTTCTTTTATGACAGTGTGTGAGTATTTGCCACCCATGTCTAAGGGCGCGTTTGAATTAGCTGATCAAAGTTTAGAAAATGCTAGCGACTGGCTGTACCAACAGCATGATCATGAAACCGCTGAAAACTTTGGTCACTTCAACCACGACAAGCTGGAAAATGGCGAGTTTCAGGAAGCGTTAAGCCTTTCGCTTTCTCGTCATTCTATTCCCGTTTTAGTGACCAACTGTACCGAGGCAATCTTGTCCATGTTACCTGTGGTCGTGTCCTATCGAGACGAAGTGGGTGTGGTAAATATTGGACATGACATGAACTTGAAGCCGACACTTGAACCACGTTTAGGCTCGGCATTCCATTTTGCTCTTTCTCGCTATCAAAACGTGCGATTATTTTTTGCTGGTGTTAGCGAACAAGATACAAAGCAAGAAACGTGGGAATACGCGGAGGATCAAGGTTGTGACTGGGTAACCGATAAAGAGTTTTCTTTTCGTCATCGCAATAATGTAAAGCAGTTGATCGGCAATTACCTCGACCATTGCGACCAAATAATCCTCAGTATCGACCTTGGCTCCCTAAAAACCAAAAACAGCCTTGATGGTACCTCAGAAATTGATATCCAAATGGTTCTACGCACCATTAGGCAATGCCTGGTTGCAGGTAAAGTCAGAGCCATTCAACTCGTTGGCGATCGCGATCGTCTGGTCTATTCGAGACAAACGAAAGCCATACTAGAAGAGTTATATCAAATGGCCCCACTCATTGTTCACGCAGCCTAGGATTAAGTTCTGTTCAGAATCAGGACGCTCAAGCTACTGGTTCTGAATCAACATGGTTAATTATTATCTTTTACCAACAAATAGTTACATAAATAAAGCGACTCATGTCACACTTAGCTATTGAACTAATCTCATACTTAAGTTCTAATAACGCCAATAAGCTTTGGTATGACATACGAAATAAAAATAGCCAAAGTTCAATAAGTAAGCGGATTAAAAACCAAAAACACCGCCGACATTTCAACTTCTGTGAGCACTTGCTCACGCTCGCTTGATGCCATCTTGTTCCACTTTTTTAGGACATTTGATGATGCGTCTTTGCAGTATTTTCGCTGCGGTTCTTGTTTTACCGCTAGCCTCACACGCCACCACTTATGACGTCAAAGATCTATCTGAGCTAGGTCAACTTTGCTCACACAAGAGTTTTAATATCGGAAGCGATGGTACGACTTATCACTGTACAGGGAAACTAGTTCTACCCGCTGGTGACAAAATTATCTCCTCATTACCGGAAAAAGAGATAACGTTAAAAGCAGATTATGGCATTGTGTTAGAGGGGAACAATACGATTGGTGAACCCAATAAGCGTATCTCTCTCCACGCACTCGCTACCGGATTAACGGTTAACAATGAGAAAGCATCAAGCATTGACGATTACCAAAACAAGCACACGGTTATCTATGGTGATCTTCTATCGGCTTACCCAACAAAGCTGAATAACGTTCTCATCGATGGGGATATAGAGCTAACAGGTGAGGCCCTTCATATTGATGGTGAGTACAACACCATTATTGGTGACATTTTGACTCACAGTACGACCGATATATTCAACGCTAACGTTTGTGGCACCATTGAATCAAAAGGCCATCAATTGCATCTCAAGACGAAGAACCCTCTCCAACGACATTTCGTCGTCGGTGATATTGTGGCGCACAGTTCTCTGCTTATTGATGACATGGAGATCTACGGCACTACTGAGACTAAAGGAGCATCTGCCGCATTGAACGGTTCGTTCTATGGCTCTACTACAGCAATTAAATACTTCCAAACATTGAACTTCAACAACGCTCCAAATCAGCCAAGTCAAGTTTGTGGTGAAATCCAACAAACGCCAGGAAGTGCACAAACGAAAGCACAAGACAACAAATACACGCAATACTGTGGATTGGGCGACACTGATTGTCACTACTCTTCTCAGCTCTGTCCGATCATCCCTCAAGATGTTCCGAATTGTAGCATGCAACCTCCATCTGAGAACGACTTCGACCTAAACGTCACACCATCGGACGACATGGCACTGATGTGCGGCGACAATCTTCCGCAATTTACAGCAACAACAACCAATAATGGAGAAGTTGTAAGCGCAGAAGTCAGTGCAGCCCTATCACACCCTGACTTGTTCACTTTAGAGGTGGTCAAAGGTCAGCAGATATTAAAAGCAAACCAATTTATGTCTGACGACAATGGTGAGCTCGTTGTTCGAGTGGTCCCGAACGATATTGATACCATCGCGTTAGGTACTAACTACACGCTGACTTTCACTATGGCAGAAGACACCAGCAAGCATCAAACGGTTAGCTTTATGTTTACGCCATATATGTTTGAGGCCTATTCAAAGACGAAAAGCGCAACTTTAAATGAAATACGCGTTATTGCAGGTAAACCAGAAAACGTGCATGCGCGATTGCTTGCTTGTGCTTCCACCGGCGAACCTGTAGTCGCAAGCAACTACAATGGTACTCCTAAGATTTTTCATCCATTGGTTCAACCATTAGGAGGAAGTGAAGGAAACTTTAGCTATTCAGCGGAATTTAAAGACGGCTTGTCTGAACATGGTCTTGTCACGAACGAGTCCGGCATATTTGAAGTGACACTGTCCGATCATTTTGAATGTGAGGGATTTGAAGAGTGCCCTGAAGAAGGCAAAGTGGAAGTGAAAGGGACATTTAATGTGTACTCGCGACCATGGACACTCGCTATTTGTGACAACCAACGTGCTTTGCCTTCTGGCACCTCTGAACAAGGAGATGGGTTTATTGCCGCCGGAGAACTTTTCTCTCTAACAGTGAAGCCGATCATTTGGCAAACTGACGGCTCTGTAAGTGGTTCTGTTGAATCAGCACGTTATTGTGATGCCTCTATCACCCGTAATTTTATGCTTGATGACGCTCCAGCAGCATCCGTTGTCTTGTCGAGTGAGCAACATACGCCATCAGAGACAGCGAACCAAACCTCGAAATTGCTAAAAAGTAGTTACTCACTGGCTCAGGCGCATAATTCAGCTAAGAATGATCAATTCGTCTTTAATGGATTATATTGGGAAGAAGTCGGGAGCTTGAGAGTAAAAACAAACCTAGAAAGTAAATATCTAGGTATGACTGTTAACGAAGGCTATCGTTACATCGGTCGTTTTTACCCAAAATATTTTCAAGTGCAAGACCAAGAATGGCACTACCCACATGGCCAAACTTTTGCTTACATGAATCAACCTTTTGAAAAAGTCACTTACGATGTTGTCGCACTCAATGCGAATAAAGAAAACGTGAAGAACTACGTCCACTTTTCATCTAACCTTCAACAACATTTCGATTTAGGCGAGCTAAGCTCATACTCCGATCGGTTTTTGCCGCCTAAGCCTAAGAAGGTAGACTGGAAACTACTGGGTAACGCGAGTGTTGGAACGTTTGTTATCGAGAAGCCCTCGACCAATGCGACTTGTAACAATAGCCCATGTTGGAAAAAGAACACGACCGATAAACAATACCCTGATGGCCCATTTAATAAAGGGACTAACAGTGACAGCAGCAAAATAGGTATAGTCACGACTAAAGCCGTTGATGAGGTAAATTTCTTTGATAACAGCGAAATGCTCACTCAACAACCGGACATTCGATTCGGTCGTTTGAACTTTCAAGATGTAGGTGGCAACCAAGGCATGGTGATCAAAGTGCCACTTGATGTGGAAATTTGGCAAAACGGTCGATTTACGACTAACTTCGATGACAGCTCAACAACGGCGAATGGTGAATATTACTTCAGCACGCCAATTTGGTCGCATGCGCCAGCAAACAACGCCCTGCTTTCTGGCGTTGGAACGATGAGTATTGGCAGAATGACCGATATCGTTGCAAGCCAAATTGACTCAGCGCGCGAGCAAATACAATTCCACCTAGATTTAGACAGCTCAGGCAATCGCATCCCTTGGCTGAAATACGACTGGGATAGCTCTACAAGTGAAGAGGAAAACCCACCCGTCATTGTTACGTTTGGTATTCACCGAGGAAACGATCGCATTATTTATCGTGGTGAACCCAATATGCTTGGCCTAAATTAACGCGAAACGGCAAACAAAAAGAGCCCCTCAATTGAGGGGCTCTTTTCATCACAAACTGATGTAATTTACTTTGCGCCACGACGCGCTTTCAGGCGCTTCACCATAGCAAGACGACGCTCTGCCGACCCTTGGTCTGTTGCCGACTGGTTCGGATTATTACGACGACCTTGACGATTCTTGAATGCTGGTTTTGAGTGCAGCTTTTCAATGTAAGATTCACGCTGTTTTGGTTCATAGCCTGCAAGCTCAATACGGCGAATGCGTTGCTGGATTAGATTTTCAACCTGAACCACCGTGAGCTCTTCATCTCGGTTTACAAATGAAACAGCATGACCTTGTTTACCTGCACGACCCGTACGACCAATTCGGTGAACGTAATCTTCCGCTAGGAAAGGCATGTCATAGTTCACAACGTGAGGTAAGTCTTCAATATCTAGACCTCGAGCAGCGACATCGGTAGCCACCATGACACGTGCTTTGCCAGACTTGAACTCTTCTAGCGCACGACGACGAGCGCTTTGAGCACGGTCACCATGACAAACCACCGCTTTGATACCATCAAGTTTCAGCTCTTTTACCACTTCGTTTGCGGTCTCTTTGTAGTTCACAAATACCAACACTTGTTTCCAGTTCTTACGACCAATTAGCTCTGAAAGCAGTTCCGTTTTTCGCTCTTGATCAACTGGATATAGCACGTGAGCAACTGTTTGTGCCGTCGTATTTGCACGCTCTACTTCGATACGTTTTGGTTTACGCAGAATGTCTTTCGCTAACAGATTTAGCTGGCTTGAAGTCGTTGCCGAAAACATCATGATTTGTGGGTCTGTATCCACATCCAGCATGATCTTACGAACTGCATGAATAAAGCCCATATCCAAGATACGGTCTGCTTCATCAAACACCAAAAACTCTAAGTGTGCCACCGAGACATTACCTTGTTCGATGTGTTCTTCCAATCGACCAGGTGTAGCCACAAGGATATCAACACCATTTTCCAGTGCCGCAACCTGAGAAGACATTTTACGACCACCGAAAATCGCCGCCACCGACAGATTGGTGTACTTCGTGTAAGCTTTGATGTTGTCAGCAATTTGTTCAGCAAGCTCGCGAGTTGGAGCCAAGATAAGTGCACGAGCAGTCTTACGAGAAGCGCTACGGTTACTGTCTAACAACTGCTGAATCATAGGCAGAGAAAACGCAGCCGTTTTACCAGTACCTGTTTGTGCTGTAGCGAAAATATCATGGCCTTTGCGAGCCATTGGAATCGCCTTCTGTTGAATTGGCGTTAACTTTTCATAACCGCATTCTGCCAGTGCTTTAACCACTTCTGGCGCAAAACCTTGAGATGAAAATGACATTGAGCGTATTCCTTAAACAAACCACTAAAAATAGCTTTAAAAATTTAGCCGTGCACTATACCCGAATTTGAGTGATTTATCTCACTTTTCTCATTGAAACGCTACAAAAGCAAAAACGGCGAACGCAGACAGATTGCTGGTTCACCGTTTCCGTTTAACATTTGTTCGATTTAACGCTTGATGCCAGACAACTGAAGGAGAATTTGCTCAAGTTCATCCCATGGCAACAGCTGAGAATCTATCACTTCTAATCGTGATTCAAACCCTTCTAAGCTGATTTCATTCACCGACACGACTCGGTTGGCAACATTAAACGCGTAACACCCCTGATCCGTGTTGACCACCGCTTTAACACGTTCCGCCGTTAATTCCGAAAGCATTGAGAAAAGTTTATCAAAATCAAACGTGTACTCTGCCCCAAACAACCACCCGCAACTAAAATACCCTTGCCCTTTGTTCTCTTTACGCACAAAGGCTTCACCTGGCGGCAACTGGAATTGAGGCTCTTGGTGAGCATGGTCATGATGATGTGACTCGATATGGGAAGAAGCGCTGCCGTAAACCCGTTCGATATCCAAGACTTCTATCGGTAACTCACCGTCATGAATAAGCTTACTGAATACTTTTGAGGGAGATTGGTCCGTCACCCAGTCATTAAACACATCAATGTCGTGACTGGTACAAAGGTCAACCTTACTGCCTATAACCACATCTGCGCTGTCTAACTGGTCCACGAAATTTTGGTTAGAAAGGTACTTTTCATTACTTAAGTTACGCGGATCAACCAGAGCGATCGTCGCTTTTAGATCAACGTAAGGTTCATACTGTTCTGAGGTAAGCGTCGCGATAACCTGTTTTGGATGACCAAGGCCTGTCGGCTCAATCAATAAACGGTCCGGTTTTTGGCGCAGTAACGCGGTAATACCGACCGACATCGGCACGCCCGCCGTGCAACACATACAGCCACCCGGTACTTCTTTAATCAGCGCACCTTGGTCTGTCATCAATGCACCGTCGATGCCAATCTCACCAAATTCATTGACCAAAACCGCCCAGTTTTCGTTTTCCGGTTTGTTCTTCAGTAGATTTAAAATCGTGGTCGTTTTACCGACACCCAAAAATCCGGTCAGTAGGTTGGTTGGTACTCGATTTGACATGCTTATCTCCGACACGTTAGTGCATTAATGCTCCAGCAAAGCATACGGAGAATGTGACTCGCTTCAACGCTTTTTATCGCGCTCATCAAGCTCATTGCGTGATGCGTGGGTACACATTTTTTGAGAATGATCAGAGTGACTTATCAACTCTGAACGCTTCATATCAGAAAGATACATACTGGTGTAAATGACGCAGGTAAAAAACGCGATAATAGCGACTACGATGGGAAGAACTCCGAGTGTGTTTTCGAATTTAAGCGCAGCGATAGCCAATGCGAAAACAACGACAGAGATAAGTGCGATAGACTTACTTTTGTTGCTTTTCATGATAACTCGCCTTTCGTAAGGGTAGCCCCTAATACCTCCTGTATTAGAGGAGTGCCAGTTTGAACAACATCCAACCTGACTATTCAATGCTACTCCTTTCGCTACTTGTGAAATTTGACAAAGCTAACATTTATTACAACATCAAACGATGAACTTATTACTAGCTTTCAGACACTTAGTGGACTGTAAAACACTTACTAGCAAATCGACCCGCCGCTAACCAATATGTCGTTTTCATTGGCAATACAAACTTGAGCCACCAGCCTTAGCCCTTCGACTATCATCTCCAGAGACATGGAAGGCTGACTGCCATTTGCTGCTTGTTCTGGCAATAATGGGATATGAACAAACCCATGACGAATAGGTTTGTCTTTTAGATAATGTTGAATGCCATAAAAAAGGTGGTTACATACAAATGTTCCGGCACTGTTGGAAATCTGGCTAGGTATCCCCTGCTTTTGCAGCGTTTGAACAATACGCTTTATCGGCAGCGTCGAGAAGTAAGCATCTGGGCCATCAGCCACTACAGGTTCATCAATCGGCTGATGACCAGCGTTATCTGGAATACGAAAATCATCCACATTAATTGCGACACGCTCTGGGGTGATCACGCCACGTCCAGCCGCTTGCCCAACGGTAATCACACAATCTGGCTGGTGCGCTTCTATTGCATCAATAACGGTATTCACTGACTCATGCCGAATCACAGGAACTGGGCAAGTAACGATCATGGCATCTTCTATTGCCACAGCCTCTAATCGCTTCACCGCTTCTAAAGCGGGGTTAATGGCGTCACCACCAAAAGGTTCAAAACCGGTAATCAGGACTTTCTTCATAACAACCTTTAGGAAAAGAGTTTCACAAATTATTGCACTCCCCTTCACCCCATCCAATAACAAAAGTATTGTTGACATAAGCCAGACAACATTATGTGACTCATGTCTAACCAGCGAGGGTTTTCACTTTATTGAATCTAGACAAGTTCCGGACTATCGAGACTAACTATCGATGATTAGTGGCAGGGCGAGGCTCTCTCATTACATGGCTCACGCAGAAACTTGGTTTCCACGCTTAACTTAGGTAGAGTACGCGACCGCAATGCAATTCGAAGAGATTGAATACAATGAATATTGATAACCATGTAATCGAAACGATTGAAGAGTTAGAGGCATTTCTGCATTTAGTAGAAAGCGGCGCTCTGGGTCTTGAAGGTGTCACTGGCGTTGCGCTAGCCACCTCTAATACCGATGGCCGTCCATTTGTTGCCGTATTAGGAGAAAAGCACCAATTGCTCCTTGGCCGCTGGGTTTCGCAGCACGTATATGACAATGGTAAAGACATCGTTCGTAACGGCCCAACCAGAAAACACTAAGCGCTCAGCACCATCTATAACACCATACCGTCTTATACACCAAGCGTATGCTTTGAAAGCAATGCGCTTGGTGTACTTAAAAAATAAAAAAAGAAAAGGCTAGCCTTTATTAATTTTGTCGGTATACTGCACATCAGCTCTTACGGAAAGAGCTATTAATGTAATTAAAGATCAAAGTTTCTCTCAGTTCCACATCGAATTCCTCGTTTACGTTCCTGCGACAAAATAGTTATCTCTAAAATCATATAGTAGCACTTGATATTAGCTAAAAATTCAATATTTAAAACAATCAAATATAGAGGTATCTATGTCTAATAAATTAACTGGTTCAGTAAAATGGTTCAACGAAACTAAAGGTTTTGGTTTTATTTCTCAAGACAATGGCGGTGATGACGTATTCGTTCACTTCCGTTCTATTGTTTCTGAAGGCTTCAAAACTCTTACTGAAGGCCAAAAAGTATCGTTCGTTGTTGAACAAGGTAACAAAGGTTTACAAGCTGCTGAAGTAACTGCACTGTAATTCTTTGTGTGGCATCAACGTTGTTGGTGCCACCATCCCCTTCCACTTATTACCGCCCTTACTATTCTCTATCTAAGTTTATATACCCAAATCACTTACCTCTCCCACACCGTCATTAATCACTTTCAATAAAGTCACTTTGGTATACATCTTTAGGTAATCACACTACCTATCTTGCAATTCCAGTTTGGAATTAAGTTAATCTGATTCATATCTGAATCACTTCGCCTCATGCTTTGCTCATATAAATAAAGTTTATAAAATAAAAGCGATTGGCGAATATAAGAGAAAAAAATGAAATTAAATATATCCGCACAATCAATAAATTCTAATAATTACGAGCACATTATCCCTAGCCGAGACGTTATCCTTAGCCTATTCGATAAAGTTAAAAATCACTTAAGTCACGAGCAAATTTCTCGCTCTACTGGCTTAGATGAGAAACCACAAAAAGACGCTTTAAAAAAACGTTTACGCGCTATGGAGCGCGATGGCCAGTTGATTTTCACGCATCGCCGTGGCTATAAGAAAGTCGATCAAACCGCTTTGGTTTCTGGAAAGGTCAGCATTCACGCAGACGGCTTTGGTTTTGTCACTTACGACAGTAATGAAAAAGACCTTTTCTTACCTAAACACCAACTTACTCATGTGTTTGATGGCGATATCGTACTGGTTCTGAAAGGCAATGCTCAGCATCAAGGACGCTCAAATCATCGTTTCATCAAAATAGTGGAACGAAAAACAACCCACATCGTAGGCTTGTTAAAGAGAAAAGGTTCGAACTTCTATCTAGTGCCAGAAAGCGCGAAACTGACTCAAACCATTCATGTCACACCAAATGATCTTATCGCCAAAAGTGCCGGTAAACTCGTTCATTGTAAAGTCACGGCCTATCCAGATCACAGACAATCAACAACAGTTGAAGTGGCTGAAGTATTAGGGCGTCCGGGAGAAGCAGGGATTGAAGTTAAATTGGCGTTACGTCGACATGGCATCAATGACCATTGGGATGATGAAGTTCTTCACGCTGCTTCCGCATTTGGCAATCACGTAGAAGAAAAAGACAAAACGTCCCGAGTGGATTATCGAGATTTACCGTTCGTCACTATCGATGGGGACGACGCGAAAGACTTTGATGATGCCGTTTATGCATACCAAATGGACAATGGGCATTGGAAGTTATTCGTCGCGATTGCAGACGTATCTCACTACGTTCAGCCAAACGACCATTTAGATCTTGAGGCGCAATCTCGTGCAACGTCCGTTTACTTCCCCGGATACGTTGTACCAATGCTACCAGAAACATTATCTAACGGTTTGTGCTCGCTTAACCCGAATGAAGACCGATTGGTTATGGTATGTGAGATGACCTTTGACGACGAAGGTAACATGCTAGATTCAGAGTTTTCTGAAGGGATCATTCACTCACATGCTCGTTTAACTTATAACGAAGCTTACCGCATTGTTTCCCAATCAACGGAAGCAAAAAAATACCAAGGTAAGAACCCAAAACAAAACATTAAACAGCATCTGGTGAATCTCCATCGCTTGTATTTGAACCTATCTGGTCAACGTCAAGTCCGTGGTGCCATTGATTTTGACACGCAAGAGCTTTCATTCACGTTAAACAATAAAAAGAAAATCGCGTCCATCGTTCCTGTAGTTCGAAATGATGCCCACCGAATGATCGAAGAATTCATGCTGTGTGCCAACGTTGCCACCGCTCAATTTTTGCAGCAACAAAAAATACCGAGCTTATACCGCGTGCACTCTGGTCCTCAGATGAAAAAACTGTCTTCATTAAGAATGATGCTTGCAGACAAAGGGCTAACGCTTGCGGGTGGTGATAAACCAACTTCTCATGACTACAACGCATTACTGGAGCAAGTACGAGATTTAGATGAGTGTGATGTGATTCGTACCCTACTGCTACGTTCTCAGAGTCAAGCCGAGTATTCGCCGAAGAATATGGGTCACTTCGGTTTAGCTTATGACGCATACGCGCACTTTACTTCGCCAATTCGTCGTTACCCAGACTTACTAGTTCACCGCGCCATTCGCGCTAAACTTCGAGAGCAAAAAACAGGCAAGCTACGCAGTCTGCTCATGAAACTAAAACCTATTCGTCAATTGACAGGTGCTGCTAACAACTACCCTTACGATACAAAAGTAATCGAGCAACTGAGCGTGCACTGTTCGCATCAATCTCGTCAGGCAGATGAAGTGAGTCGAGAGGTTGAGTCAGCACTGAAATGTCATTACATGAAGCCATTTATCGGGCAACACTTCATGGGGACGGTGTCTGGAGTCACACACTTCGGAGTATTTGTTGAGTTAGAGGAAAACCGAATCGAAGGTCTCATTCCTTTATCAAGTTTCCAAAATGGTGAGTTCGAATTTGATGCAGTCAAACAAAAAATTTCCAGCCAGAGCACCACGTTTACTTTAGGGACTAAAGTGCACGTGTTGGTTAAAGACGTCGATTCGAAACAAAGAAAGATCATGTTCAATTTAAAAGATGCAGAACACACGGTAGGTTAGTCTGTCGTAGTCTATTTTCTAACCCATTGTTCAAAAATAAAAAATAAGCTTTAGATACCGCGATTAACTTGTGACATTTCGCTGACATCAGCTCATTCTAAAACCCTAATATCTGGCAAAGGAAACGAATCTAACTTTTGTTTCCAGACACCATCGCAGAGTGTATTTCCAGCACTCTGTTTGCCTCGAGAGGTTCTTATGACAGCCTAGGATCTCTCGGGGCTTTTTTGCGCCTCTTAAACCTTACCTTATGTTGTATCCAACCCGTTACCAACCACACAAATTGTACTTTTTAACTAGTGCACTAGATCGCGAACTCTGATTTAAGCAACTGATCACACAACCACTTCTAAATTTTGGGTATAAAAGTATCAATACTTTCGTTAACTAGGATGTAAATAATGAAAAACTCGTTTGATCTCACCATGCCCAATGAAGAAGGATACTTTGGTGAATACGGTGGTAGCTTCGTGCCGCCGGAGCTTGAACAAATCATGCGTGACATCAACGCAGCTTATGAGGAATGCAGCAAAGATCCTGAATTTAAAGCGGAACTTGCTCGCCTGTATAAGCACTTTGTTGGACGACCTAGCCCAATCTTCCATGCAGAAAACTTGTCTAAGAAATACGGAGCAGACATCTACCTAAAGCGCGAAGACTTAAACCATACAGGCGCACATAAAATTAACCACTGCTTAGGAGAAGCCATTCTCGCTAAAAAGATGGGTAAGAAGAAACTGATTGCTGAAACTGGCGCAGGACAACATGGTGTCGCGCTTGCGACAGCCGCCGCACTGGTTGGCTTGAAGTGCGATATTTACATGGGTGAAGTTGATATTGCCAAAGAGCACCCGAATGTCGTCCGTATGAGAATCCTTGGTGCCAATGTCATCCCTGCCACTCACGGGCGCAAGACTCTCAAAGAAGCGGTTGATTCTGCCTTCGAAGCCTACTTAAAAGATCCTGACACACAACTTTACGCGATAGGATCCGTCGTTGGCCCTCACCCATTCCCAAAAATGGTACGAGATTTCCAGTCAATTATCGGCAACGAAGCACGTGTTCAATTCAAAGAAATGACTGGTAAGCTACCCAATAATCTCGTTGCATGTGTTGGGGGAGGATCTAATGCGATGGGGCTATTTACTGCTTTCTTAGACGATGAACAAGTCGCTATTCACGGCGTCGAGCCAGCGGGCCGCTCTTTGCAAAAGGTTGGCGAGCATGCTGCAACACTCACACTCGGTGAGCCAGGTATTATGCACGGATTTAAGTCTTACATGCTCAAAGATGAGCAAGGCGAACCTCAAGAAGTGTACTCTGTAGCAAGTGGCTTAGATTACCCATCGGTTGGGCCTCAGCATAGTTACTTAAAAGACATTGGCCGTGTCAATTACGGCTCAATCACCGATGACGAAGCGATTGATGCCTTCTTTGAACTGTCTCGCGAAGAGGGGATTATTCCAGCGATTGAATCTTCACACGCTGTCGCTTACGCGATTAAACTCGCGAAGCAAGGAGAAACTGGCTCAATTCTTATCAACTTATCCGGTCGCGGTGACAAAGACATTGATTTTGTCGTTGAACACTACGGCGCAAAATACGGCATTGAATCAATTATTTAGTCCCCGTTTGGTAGGCTAACTGTCTATACAAAAAGCTACCTATGCTAGGTAGCTTTTTGTTTGCGCCTTATTTCCCCTACATGCTCTTTAAAGGCTTAACTACACAGTCCAAATCTTTTACTTTTGAGAAATAGGCATAGCTTGAGAAAGCCCTATCACTCACCACTCCAACTATGCCTTTAGAGCGTAATTCGATTAACCGATCAGAGCAGGAATGCCCGGAAGCTGACCAACGACAGCAAGGGAGCCTGCACAGACGATAAATGCAGTGCCAGGAATCAGGTATTTATCTTTTCTCGAGAGTTCGTTGGCACGCTCATGGTCGCCGATAAGTCCAAGGTTATCCAGCAGCATAGTGATTGCCCAGCCAAAGACTGGATTAACGAATGCACAGGCAAAAATACAGATACCTGCACTGAGTGAATCTTTATGCTTGTGGATCATCTGCATACCCGCTTCTAAAAGTGGTAAGAATACACCGACAATCAAAGCAACACGCAGAACAGGCTCCCACATCGCTAGATCCATAGGGTAACCAATTACCGCCGCGGCAATACACATGAACCCCGTTAACAGTGCGCCACCTGGAATCGGACGTTTGGCAATTGCGGCAGGAATCATGTAAGTACCCCAAGAAGAAGCCAGGTTACCGCCCCCTAATAGTGAGCCAACCCCCTGACGAACAGACGCTCCGACCATCGTGTCGTCGACATCCATTAGCACGCCTTTCGCCTCTTTTGGGTAGTTAAGTTCTTGAAACACACGATGGCCTAGGTAGTCAGGTGACCACATAGCGACTGCCAGTAGCGCAAATGGAGTCACGGCAATAAAGTGCTCCAGGGTTGGCCAGCCTAGTTGCCAGCCAGTATTTTCACCCCACCAGTAGAATGGACTGAAATTAGGCAGGCCCGGCTCTGTGGTAAAAGCAAACTCAGCGCCCATCAAATAAGCAACAATCCCCGCGAGTGCAGAACACAGTGGGATTGCCAACCAACGCTTGTTGATCTTAGCTAGGTAGGCATAAACCATAACCGTTAGACCAATAACCACAAACGAGATGTAACCTTGGTCTGTACTCGCAGCCCACGCCTCAGTCTTATTGATCTGTCCGAGCAACCCAACAGCGCCTAGGTAGATCAATAACCCTCCTCGAACCCCAATGCCAGTCAAGGTCATGAGTTTAGAACCGCCTTTAGTCAAAGCGAGAATTAAGCCAAAAGCACATACCATCAAGCCAAGCGCCAGAGGATGCCCTCCTGCGGCAGCAATCATGGGAATCAGCGGTATCATTGGGCCGTGGGTACCGGCTAAGTTTGCGTTCGGGTTTAGGATGGCAGAAAACAAAATAACGAACAAAGCACCCGCGATAAGCAATTCGTAACGCACATTTTCTGCAACGAACTCCGGAGATAAACCGAACTGAGCAGCAAATGCAGCAACCATGGCGGTGACCATCACCACTTTACCAATGGTTGCGGCTAATGCAGGCACCCAGTCTTCGATTTCAATACTGTAATCACGTGATGGCAAATGAATACCCCAGCGACGAAAGCTCATGATGGTTAAATCATGGTTTAGAAAGTCTTCACGACTTTCAAATTCATGCGGTTTTTTGCGCACATCCCTGTAAAAGGTCTTACTTGAGTCAGACATTGAGCTATCCTTTGTTATATTTCAACGTTGAACTATGCCAACTAGAGTTTCGCTTGGTATACAGACCAATACGAGACAACACCCACATCAAACATCGAGGCCACACTAAGAAAGTGGTATGGCTAATTTTTGATTTGAACCTATTAAGCATGTATTGCTATCGGTAGGAATATTAGACATTAGTAAAAGAACAACAAAAATCTCACTTATTACACAAAGATTTAACATCACATTAGAGTACGCTGATCTTTAGTGAGAGTTTTTGAACAGCAATTCAAGAAGAGGAACAGTCGCAACTCCACCTGTGCTTTTCAAGGTAGAAAAAACATATCCGTATTCACATAGGTAATTGGTTAATTTGGCTCATGCAAGTACGCACTAACAACATCAAATCGAGTTGCAATCCAAACTATCGCTGCCTAACTATAGATATCTCTGTAATGTATACTTTGCTAAACTCCATCCTTTGATGAGTAAGGCCCCTAAAATGATGACTGACGAAGAAAGAATCGAACTGCAACGAAATAACCCACTGCACGGGTTAAAGCTAGAAACTATGTTGCAAGAGTTGGTGGATTTTTATGGCTGGGACATTCTAGATACAGCAATGCGCTTTAATTGCTTTAACACTAAGCCTTCGATTGCAAGTAGTGTGAAGTATTTAAAGAAGACCGAATGGGCGAGAGAAAAATTAGAAAACTTTTACCTTTATCGCTTTAAGCGCATGCCACGCGCAAGTGAAGAAGAATATGATTTACCACCGAGAGCTCGTACGTTCCCGCATGGTCTTGAACCTAAAGAGCCAATGCCGCTAACCGTTGACTCTATCCTCAAGTCACAAGCTAAAGCTGCATCCGCATTTAAAAAACGTTCACCTCGTGGACGTCCGACGCGTCGATAGTACATAACCTTGAAAAGCAATAGAGCCCTACTGGTAGTTCCAGTAAGGCTCTATTGTTCTTTAAAGAAATGGCTAGAAGCGAATACTCAAGCTAGTGCGCCCCATTCTCCAGCGCCTCCCGTAAGTAAACTCACAGGTTGTTTACGTATTCTATTGACTACGCTTTTTCTTCTTTTTACCCGTACCTGCCGGCTTTGCTCGCGGCTTCATTGGTAAAAAGTAGGCTTCACTCTGATCGTCTTCCACTTCAAAACCTACTACCTGCTCGCGTTCAAGTTGGAACTTATTTTTCTTTTCTATCACTTTGAAATGGTGGTAGTCATCGTAATCGATAAGAGATAACCCTAGACCCACTTCACCAGCACGACCACTACGCCCTATTCGATGCATATAGTCAGCAGGACTACGTGGAAGATCGAAGTTAATCACCACTGGCAGCTTTTCAATATCAAGGCCACGTGCTGCGATATCGGTGGCAATAAGAACTTGAATCTCGCCAGACTTAAAACCGTCAAGTACACGAGTACGAGCGCCCTGCCCTTTATCACCATGGAAAACTTCAGCAGTAATACCGCGTTTTGACAGCTTTTGAGCTAAATGGTTACAGGCATTCTTAGCATTCACAAAAATCAAAGTCTGTCGCCACTGATGCTGTTTGATTAAGTGCGCAAGTACCGCCGTTTTCTCACCTTTATTTACACTAAACACGCGTTGCACCAAAGTGCTGGCTTCTGCGCTCTGCAACTGAACTTCAACAGGGTCGCGGAGCAAGTGCTGAGACAGCGTCGTGACTTTATCAGGGAAAGTAGCAGAAAATAGCAGCGTCTGTTTTTTCTCTGGCAGTAACGCAAGAATCTTATTGAGTTCTTCGGTAAATCCGAGGCTCAACATACGGTCAGCTTCATCGAGCACGAGCGTTTTTACTTGGTCCAACTTAATCGCGTTACTGGATACCAGATCAAGTAATCGACCCGGCGTAGCTACGATAATGTCACAGCCACCACGAAGCGCCAGCATTTGTGGGTTCACCGATACACCACCAAATACGGCAACCGTTTTGATCTTATCTCTAAGATGGTATGAGTAAGATTTGACGTTGTATGCCACCTGTGATGCCAGCTCACGAGTTGGAACTAAAATCAGGTGAGAAACGAAGTTACCACGGCGATGATTTGTTTCGTTTTGCTGAACAATTTTTTGCAGAATTGGCAGCGAAAAAGCAGCGGTTTTACCAGATCCCGTATTGGCACCGCCAACAATGTCTTTCCCTTCAAGGATATAAGGAATGGTATGAGATTGAATGGGCGTCGGTTGGCTGTATTCTAACGCTTCTAGTCGCTCGACTAAGGTTGGAATCAGGCCAAGATCGGCAAATGTCGCTTGCTGTGTTTTATCTGTCATTACGATGAGTGGCTCAGTGCTAGTAAAGGCCGTGTATCTTATGCTATTTCGCGTCTGGATGTTAGAGATAATGAGCCAAACAGAAGACTGGTGAGAGAAGCACTGTAGGGAGCAGGAATTTCCTTTCACTAAAATGAGTTAATGGTTTCTATAACCCTCACGATGGTAGCGTTCGCGACGAACACTGGAAAAAGGAGCCAGGCCAGTCTGACTCCTGTAAAGCCAAAACACATTGTATCTTGGAAAAATTAAGGTTGCAGAGACAGACCAGCTCCGCTTGAAAGGCTTAATCATACTATCTAAACCTTCGGTGTTGAGAGCTTAATATAGCTTGAGAAAACTCCAGCTCACTAATGTCCATCGTTATCTATTTAGCTAATGTTGTGGACTCGGTTGTATAGATTACTTTCGCCCGATACCAGGTTCTTCTCAGTGTACGTTTGACTGCTGTAGCCACAATCGTTGCTGATGTCGTATATGGAAATACCTGTTGTCAGAAAGGTAACGCGCCAAGATGAGTAATGTTGCATATCATCCTCGTAAGCCCAATTCCTTCACGAGGTAGTAATGGAACAAATTAATTTACCCCGATATCTGATATGTAGCTTCGCCTTTGTGTTGCTTTATCCTACGGCAATAGATCTCTACTTGGTTGCTTTACCACAAATCGCCAATGACCTGTCTGCGAGCGAATCACAACTTCATATTGCCTTTTCTATTTACCTCGCTGGTCTAGCATCGACGATGGTTTTTGTTGGGCGAGCTGCTGATTGTTTTGGACGCAAACCTGTTGCCATTTGCGGTGCAGTGATTTTTACCCTTGCATCAATGTTCGCGGGCTCTGCTGAGACCAGTAATAGCTTCCTAATAATGCGCTTCTTTCAAGGTGTAGGTGCCGCATGTTGCTACGTAGTGGCCTTCGCCATTTTGCGCGACACTTTAGGTGAGCAAAAGCGAGCTAAGGTTCTATCGATGCTCAATGGAATTATCTGTTCTATCCCGGTACTTGCCCCCGTGATCGGCAATCTGATTATGATCAAGTTTCCGTGGCCCGTGTTATTCACTGCCATGGCGATGATGGGTATTGCGATAGGCTTAATTGCTTGCTTTGTCTTAAAAGAAACCTTGCCTAAAACCAAGCGCACACTTTTAGATATGAGTGAAGATTCGAACGAATCACTATATAACCGTTTTTTTATATCGCGCGTTATTTATACATCTTTAGGCGTCACAGCGATTATCTCTTATGTAAATACGTCACCAATGATAATAATGGATTCGATTGGCTTTACTCGAGGCGATTACTCAACCACGATGGCACTACTCGCAATGGTAGGTATGGCAACATCGTTTTCAGTCCCATTTGCTCTGTCTTACTTCAAACAAACCACATTGATGTTCGCTGCACAAATGACCAATTTTTTGTCGGCTATCGTTATTCTCGCGGCTCACTTGAATAGCGATAGTCCGACACTTTATATGGTAGGGTTCACTCTGCTCAGCATGAGTTTCCCTATGGGGTTTGGTGTGGCGATGAGTCAGGCGCTAAGTCAGTTTTCTCGTAAAGCTGGTCAGGCAAGTTCTATGCTTGGCATAGGGCAGGTTTCTTGGTCTGCGCTTTACATTTGGTTGATGGCGACGTTAGGTGTGTCGGCTGTGATGATGTTAATGATAGCGTTGGTTGCTAGTAGCGTTATTGGACTCTCCATAATATTATTATTTCCAAATCAGAACGTTAGTGAGCCTCATGAAGAAATCTCTTGCCCGACTTGATCTTAATTTACTGCTCACTCTGCAATTGCTACTGCAAGAGCAGAGTGTTACGAAAACGGCGAAAAAACTTAATGTAACTCCCTCAACCGTGAGTAAGTCTTTAGGCAAATTGCGCGCTTGGTTTGATGACCCGCTTTTTGTGAATACGCCGCAAGGCCTAAAACCAACAAATCTCGCGACAAACGTGCAAGTGCTTTTGTCAGACTGGATGCAGATCGGTAACCAGATTGTTTCACACCGAGGTGATGATGCGCCAAGCGGGGTTAAATTTCATCTTGGAGTAGAGTCGCCATTGTCACTCATCATGGCGGATGAACTGACCAAACGAATCCATGATTTTTACCCAGACTCAACGGTAAAGTTCCATAACTGGGATTACGACTCGTTAGACGCCATTACCAGCGGTGAGGTGGATATTGGTTTTACTGGCCGTGAAAGCTATCCTCGCTCCAAAGAGTCGTTAGAACTGCTCCCGTATTTTATTAATTTCGAAGTGCTGTTTTCGGATTTACCTATGGTGTATGTCCGCAAGGATCATCCTGCACTCAAGCAAGAGTGGAATTTAGATACTTTCTTAAGCTATGCCCACATCAATGTAGCATGGGAGAAAAATGACAGTTGGGCATTGGATGAGATCTTGGTTGAGCAGGGACACACTCGAAACGTTAGCCTAACGATGGCGAGTTTCGAGCAAGCTTTATTTGTTGCAGAAAAGCCCGATCATCAAATGTTAACCACAGCACCAAAATATTGTCAGCGATACTGCGAACAGCTTCACCCCAACTTAATAGCGTTGCCTATCCCCATTGCGGAAGATTATCAGCACAAGCTACTGATTCCATTTACTATGATTTGGCACAAACGCAATAACAAGAACCCTAAAATCGTGTGGTTGAGGGAGACGATAAAGAGCCTGTATGGCACAAGTTGAACGGGTAATTTTGAAGTACATTTAAAGCAAAGGAATGAACATTCTCCCCCCTTTATGTTGTCAATAACCGTAGGAGTGTGGTCTTGCCTTCCATTAGATTAAATATTTTAAAATCTTGAAATCTTGAACTCTATTATCCACTTCGAAATTGATTTCAGCTCATTTGGGCAGAAAGAAGCTAGAAGCACTTGCTTATGTTGGGTGAGTAAATGTATGCAAAACCTCAGTACATAAAAACGAACCTAATTTAGGTAAGCTCTTGGCAACTATATGCCACGACTCGAAAAGTAACGCGTGGGTGAATCGCCATAGACCCGACGAAACATCGCGATAAAGTTACTGGGAGTCGAATAACCCAAAGCATGTGCAACCGCTCCTACAGATTCTCCGCGAGCCATCATTTCTAACGAATGTATTAGCAGTGCTTGTTGCCGCCATTCACTAAAACTCATGTTTAACTCACTTCGAATCAATCGTCTTAACGTTCGAGATGAGACTGCCCCGATCTTTGCCCAATGCTCCACAGAATGTTTGCTATTTGGGTCTATTAAAATTGCTTGAGTAACTTTTTGCAGTCTCGGATCTCTGGGCAGGGGGATATGGAGTGACTCATGAGGGCTATTGACGATTTCATCGGATATTACGGCAAGAATACGTAAAGACTGTATGGATAGCTCGTCTGTTTTGCTCCATATCGATGCCCTAACCGATAGGGCTTTCAAGACATCGCTCATTTGGATCACACAAGGTCTCATTGGAAACCGCTCACAACTCTCTGGAGTAAACAGTAATGAACGACCTTTCAGAGAACCACAAAAATAAACACTGTGCATCGCACCCGGGGGGATCCAACCAGCTCGGTGAGGTGGTAGTATCCACGCTCCTTCATCGGTTTTTACCTGTATTAGCCCTTCATCTATACACAGTAACTGGCCTCGATGATGACTGTGCCAATTATGTGGCCGTTGCTCCAAATGGTTGAAGTCGCTCCTTTCATGCTGCCACTCCTTAGCGATCAGTGCGGCTCCATTTTTCCATTCGCTGTAGTCAGAGTTTGTCACTTTATTTACTCAATTCCATTTTGGCCATTATTCATTATTTTCTGTCCTCTTAACGTTACCATAGCAAGTTAGCGTTCGAGTAACATTTTAGCAACGACCATTTTATCGAAGGCAGAACCATCATGAACGAACCTATCTTTATTATCTATTACATTACAGCAGGCTTGGGCATTGGCTTTCTCGCTGGACTCGTTGGTGTTGGTGGTGGTGGAATGGCCGTCCCTATTTTTGCGTTTCTGTTTTCACTACAGGGAATAGCTGATACAGAAGTAGTCCATCTTGCGTTAGGGACATCAATGGCTTCGATGATTATTACAACATTGGGCAGCATGCGCGCTCACTACAAAAAAGAGAATGTAGACTCGACAATGGTAGTAAAAATGTTGAGCGGAGTTCTAGTCGGAACATTTTGCGCCACATTCGTAGCATCGTATCTACAAGGAGTCTATCTGGCAGGCTTTTTCAGCGTATTCATGTTGTATGTTGCTTATAAGATGTTTCTCAACACTGAAAATGAGTACAATCCGAACCCACATGGGGCTATCGGTAACATCACTGTAGGCTCTGTGATTGGCTCTGTATCAGCACTTGTCTCAATAAGCGGTGCGGGGTTGATCATCCCCTATCTTGTCCAGCAAAATTTTGAGGTAAAACGAGCTATTGGCACCTCTGCTGCGATAGGTTTCCCTATCGCGCTATCAGGAAGCCTCGGTTACATGTTAAACGGATGGGAAAATACAGATTGGAACAACTTAGTATTAGGATACATATACCTTCCTGCAATGATCAGCTTCTCCATTAGTAGCTACTTAACTACTAGCCTCGGCGTGCGTTGCGCAGAGTATTTCCCAAATAAAGTTCTTAAGAAAATCGTTGGTATTTTGTGTGTTCTTCTAAGTTTTAAAATGCTGGGACAAGTACTTAATTAAGGCAAATAATACCGTCACTAGTAGGTCTTGCAGTATGGTGGAGGGATAAGCCTGCAAAAACTTACTTCTCGCTTTGCTTGTTCAAGCACACAATGTGTAAGAAAGCTCCTCATTGTTGCACTCTTATGACTTTGTTAACCTAGCCAGAATTACATCCAAAATTTGCTGATGATTGTCCTTTCTGGAAACCTCGTCACGCTCCTGGCAAAGTGCTTCCTCCCCTTCTGATGCGAGAATTTTAATGCCACGCTCAGTACATTCTGCGAACGCACTAAACTGACTCGCACTGGGAATCTCTTGAAATGTCACATTGGGAAGAGCAACAAGTGATTCGGCTGGTGTCAGTGCGGGATGTAGCCGATCAGAAAGCGTCACCACGGTGATAGCATTGTTCATCAAGGCCAGAGTTTCAGGGACAAAAGTTTTCGTTAGCTCAGGGTTGATAACGACGACCGATTTCAGTTTGCTTTCAGACTGAAATCGGGGGAATTTTTGATCCGGGATGTTGGTAATATCAACGTTATTTTCACGTAACCAATGACAGTCTACATTGGTGACGTTGTGACACGATGTTCGATATTTTTCCGGGCTTATTTGCGCTCCGGAGAGCATCAGCATAGATGTGCCACCCAGAAAAAAGCCAACACCCTGCACTTCATCAGTATCTACACCTCCGGACAGTATCCCGACCGAACTTAATTCGTTCAGCCCAAGCACCAAATCACTGGTTCTGAAAGTGATTTCATCAACAGCCATTTCTGCATTGATTTCGTTCGGTGCAGGAGGCTTTGGTACAACAACGATATAACCTTGTTTCGCTAGGCCTGAAGCTATCCAACCACTGTGGGAAAATGCTGACCGTGTTCCGCCCTGCGACAAAAGCACAACGGGAAATTTTCCACTTGCTAAAGGGGCATCTAACTGCGTTTCGACTGATTTAAAAATGTTACCCCTACCAAACGTGAAGTTGGTTTTTCCGTTCGTTGTGGGATACCAGTAGTAGACTTCTACAGGCTTGTCTCTGTCTTCACTGAATACCGTTTTGACTGTTAGCGCAGAATGGTATTTCGGCTCATTCGTACTGGCGCTGACACTGACACACAATGAAGCGAGTAGAAACGATATTATTATTTTGGTTTTCATTTTTACCCCAGCCGATCAATACATTACTCTGCACGGCATCTAGAAAAAATAACGCGCAGGAGATTCTCCATATATTTTGCGAAACATAGCAATAAAGTTACTCGGAGTCGAGTAACCCAAAGCAAGTGTCTGCTTTGAACTGCGCCAGCAAGCTTTTGGACAGAAATTTGTTATTAAATTTTCTAAATTAGCTTTTAATGGATTAGTAGAGGTATGGTAAACAACTTCTATCTGAGTGGCCAATTATTCTCATCCTCTCATCCAGTCCCCCATGTTGTACCTGTTTAGCATAAAAGGGATACGCTACATAGCAGATAAAAAGTATGGATGACGACCGTTACCAGCCTTTGGGTAAAATGGCTAAATTTGTGACTCAAGCTGCTGCCAAGGAATCAACTCCTCCATTAGACCAAGGAAGAGTTCTTTGCGATTTATTGGCAAATTCAGTATCGGCGAGGGAAAGCTGGTTCATGGTTGGCTGAAGTCGTCGTTAGATTAACTTGACAAAATTGTCCCATGTTGCGGTCTTAATCGCATGTTCCTTAAGCAACTCACGCGTATTCTCTGAGTTATCAACCATTACCTTGGTTGTGACGCCATGCTCACAACCAAGGTCGATAGAAATCCACCGAATATCGAGAATGCGACTAGGATTTTCGAAGTCGATCGAGAGTGTTCATCAATCTTCTGTTTGCCTCAAAAGTATCGATACAATATACCTTATCAAACTGTCTTCTTAGCTCGACAAGAGACTCATTTATCACTTCAGAGGGCGAATTTAATACATCCCAAAATGGGTGGACGACCATATAAGCTTCTTTTTCATCTGTAACCACTGGCAAGTTAAGCACTCCCATCTGAATCACTTTCCTTGTGCTGGGATTCAACTTTTGAATCGATAGGGCTGCTTCCATTGCTAATTTTGGCCAATCACTTAATTCTCGATAAGTTTCAAAATCACCGTCTAACCCTACGCGATGTTCAGGCTCTAACAGGCAACGTATAAAGCTTAGTCCGAGACGCCAATCAAGAAGACCATGATAGTTTTTGTTGCCAAAACGTTGAATACAGCGATAACACGAAAGCGCACATTGATCACGATGTTGCTGCTCAAAAAAAACTCTCGACATTTGGTCTTTTGGATCATTCAACATTGATCGCATTAACTCTACAGCTAACGGCTCTTTGAGACAGTTTGCAGCGAGTCGCTTACTAAAACCTGCGCCGTTAACCAAAGTATCAGCAATTTGCAGGTATGGGTGACCTTCCCGTAATCTAGGCTCAAGCACTTCAAACTCTTCTGGCGCAATATCCATCGCCAATGCAGCTCGCTGAACAAGCATGTGTGTTGCACTGAGAGCTGCGGAACGTATTTTTGTATGCTCTCGTTCTCGCGTACCTACTTTATGAAGATCTAATCCAGGAGCTATGCTTATCATTCCCAAACTGATTGCATCTGTTTTCTTTTTTGAATAGAAGCGCACTTGCTCTGGTTCAGAGCCTTCTGGAGGGGATTGCCAATTATTACCATAGACTAGTTCTGTATCTATAGTTTGATTAGATAATTGACTTAGTTTGACATCAGCAGAATAAACATTAGTTTGTGTTTTTCGAACTAATGTAAAAGGCTGATGCTCGAATGTAGTATCAATCGGTCCTCTATTTCTTCTGATAACGAGGGCATCACTACCACTTGCAATCATAACATTAGTTCGTTCAACCTGATGATTGACCATCGGAGATATGATTGAGCTGGTTTCTCTTCTTAATGCAGGCTTTTGTGGCTCTGTTCCATCGGAAACTTGTGGATAAAAATCTGTTCTAAATGCCGCTGGTGAGTGGTACTGCTCGAACATAGATACAGGTATAGATTCGCCACAGTCAGAACAAACTTGGTCAGCAGCCACGTTGTCTATAAATTTACTTTGTAAAGCCCCACAATGAGGGCAGTCAGCCAACATCTCTGTATCAGTCCACCACTGGGATACTGGCTCAGGTATAAGCTTGTTACCCTCTCTTGAAGGCTGGATAAAACCTAAAGAACTGGTTACTCCAATACTCTTATGCAAACGCTTATCTCGAACTAATATCTGCCCTGGTGAAAACTCATAGATTGCTATGTCTAAATCACGATCAACTGCATCCCATTCAGGGTCTTTGCCATTTTTAGATTTCATCCCTAGATATAGTGGGCGAATACGTGTCGGCATACCAAACATGGGTAGCAAGGCGCATTCCGCTAAGAATTGCCCAAGACCCAAATCCCTGTTTTTCCCCTCTGATTTGAAATGTTTTATTTCCTCAAGAAGTTTTGTGGTCGATTCAGTATACCCAATCAAACTATCCAATATTTCAGGCTTCCCTTGACCCAAACTTTTCGCAACGTCTTTAGCAAAGTTAATAGTTTGGTTTGCCGCTCGCAAAAGTCGAGCAGACCAGTTAGTCGAATCATCGTAAAAAAGTGCAGCAGGTATAAATTCACCGTGAATATCCGGCGCAACCACATCCCCAGGATACCTAGCTCCATCTTCATCACGTAAAATCTGAAAGGCCCGCGTTAGCCAAGCTTTTCGCAGCAATCGAAGACTAATGTCGATATGATCTTGTGTTAGAAAAGGCGGTGGCGGAGCATCACCAGTTATCTCTTCAGGGTGATGAAAATAGTGCTGATCATGACTTCTTCCACGACACAAAGTCATAGCTAATGAGAAGGCTTGCCCTCGTCGACCGGCACGGCCGACACGCTGCTGGTAGTTAAATCGCTGTGGGGGCATGTTCGCCTGATAAACGGCTTGCAGAGAGCCGATATCAATCCCTACTTCCATAGTGGTTGTCACCGACAACAAATCAATTTCTTCCGACAGTTTCTCAAGTTCATTGGTGTTATCAATAAAGATACCATTAAAACGGCGTAAACGATCTGCCGGATCATCTGTTTGGCCAGTCAACTCCTCACACCTCAATCGGAAGCTATTATCCTCATTGGATGCTCGTGTTAAGCGTCGTGAAATATAGTTTCGGTCACGAAGATTTTTTGTTACGCCATTACTTTTAACCGGAAGCGGAGCATGACAACGCGTGCAAATACCTGCGCCTAAATGTAAATGCACACGGCCACAAGTCGTGCATTCGTATACAGGATCGCTTTCTTTGACAAGGCAAATATGCAACTTCTCTATTCGAATCACACCATTAGTGTGACCATATTCTGAAAACAGTTTTAGTAGTTCATTTACCTTGTCTTCAGTAAGTCCAGCTTTATTAATAAATGCTTTTACTCTTTTGCTACTAATATCTGAGTAAACAGCCCATTCCTTGCTATCTTTTGTAAACCACTTATTCGCTTCAACTCGATAGTTATCTGACAGCACACGTAGGAATGCATCTGCAAGATCCGAGCTTTTATCTCGTTTATTAGTTAAGCATGGGTAGCCCAAACCAGTTTCTTCCAATGAGAAGTAGTTTCTTGCAAAAAGTACGTCATCTAGTAACGAGAACTGCTCGGTTGAGATATGTCCGCGAGCTGCAAGAATATCATTCGCCGGTATATCTTCATTCCAATAGACGTTATCTTGTTCGATCTTGAATAAGTCGGTCCAATCATACTTAACTTTTCGATCAGCCCCATCAGCACCAAAAATCTTAGATACTCCAGAATCATCTGTAGGATGCATACCTAAACTGGCCATACTTCCCAGCAAAGATTTTGTTTTACGTGCTTGATTGTCAACCTCGAGCACATGAGTAAGTGCAACTCTGTTAACATCCCCAGAATTTTTAATCTCCTTGATTTTCTTCGACAACTCATCAAAAAGATCATCATCCCCCGCATCTTCAGCCTCTTCTCGCATTTTTCTTAATTCGGCTACCGACTCCTTCGGCATTTCTATTTGCTGAAGCGCTTCAATTAGGAGTTTTCTACGTGTATCAATGTGGTGATTACGCTCAATATTCAGAGCGGTTTTTGCTGCATCCTGCCGACTATCGGAAAAGGAAATGAGTTTTGTCGCTGTTCCTGAGCGTTTTAGTATTTCCATAACCTCAGTTGCTAATAATTGAGAAGTCTTGTCAAAACCGGTTTTAAAGCTACGAATAGGAGATCTTCGATACTCTTCACTTCGTCGTGAGTAATCAGTGCCGCATGCAGGACAAACATGCGGTGCTGCTGTTTTAGGGCTTTTAAGTGCAAGCTGAGACCCTTGCTTTAGAAAAAGGCGGCCAGACAATATAAAAGGGCTATCTGATACGTTTGAAGCTTCTTGCTTTACCTGACCATTGCGAGTGTCTAGGAACGCCAGTTTCCAAATTTCCTTCTCATCATCCCCCTTTTGAGCATCATTCTGTGCTGGCCAAAATAGTAAAAAGTCATCATGACTCAATTGCTCAATTGCTACTTCAGCACCGGCTTCCGGTAAGCGCTCTAGTTCAGGAGTATTAGGCAAAATCTCATAGTCTTCTTTAGGACCTCCTTGGCTTAATTTACCTCTACGGCCACCAATAAATTCTTCATGACAGCTTTCACAGTGGAAAAGTTCGAAAAGTCGTAGGGACTCTTCGCCAACCTTAATATGACTACTACCCTTCTCCACATTGAGGCCATGATATGTCAATTGACCATCAATTAACTGGGCACTTGCGTAAAGCCCTTCTAGACTGCGTAAGAAAAGATGTTGCCTAAAACTAGTCGCATCAATATTTTTTAGTTTATCACCCAACGCTCTCAGTAGCGTCAACCCTCGCAAGGCTTCTTGCTGATGGCTCGACCCGAAAATAGCTTGAGCAATTACAGATAGTGGTCGCGCTTTGATTCCATCCTCACCTTTACAAGCGAGCATTAACCGTGTTGCGGCCTCTTTTATCACTTCTTCAGATGATAATATTTCCGCCCCTAATGACTGCCCACATTCAGCAATTAGCTGTAAAAGTTTTGGATCGTCATCCAACTCTACATGAAGTTGCCCGATAAACTCATTATTTGACGATGAAAGGTAACTGAGCAGCTTTACAAAAGGCTCTGGACTCAAGATATCTTGATGCTTTGGCTGAGGTAATAAAGGATGTCCCGTTAGCACCGCCTCTTCCCAGTCATCAGGACTCTCAGCACCTGATTCAAGAGAGCCAGAATGCGTACCCGCATCACCAAAGAAATCGTAGAGATACTCGAGGCTTTGCTCCCGCATATCTCCCTCAAGCGGTAAAGAAGCACTCGAAGCCAAAATACGTAATTTGTGTCTAAATGCTGATCGATCCAACCCCAAGCGATTAATAAGCAGGCGCAGCAAGCCAGCCATTTCCGTTCCAGCAGAACCTCGAATTAAATGCAGCTCATCCAGCACCAAGAAGAAATACGCATCAGGATCTGTTTCCAGCCATGTCCTTGTCTGATCAAAGATGGGCGCCTCTACTTCCCTCGACAACATTGCATTCAGCATAGAAACGTTAGTGACTAACAGATCCGGTGGTGTTTCCTGCATATCCCAGCGAGAAATAAGCTCTGCACCATCTGGCGAAGGAAATAGAAATCTCGTCGAATCATTTTTTTTCTGATCTGGTTCTTTAACTGTTCTATTAAATTCTTCGGCACTTTGGTCAGCATTAAATGCCGCTTTGAAGTGTTTGGCTGCATCTTGCAAAGCCTTTTTCACTCGCGACTGTCGCTGCTTTTCTTTCTTGGAATCCTTTGATCTTGGATGCTCACGATAACCTGCAACAGGACTAGCGCCTGTATAACGGCCAAAAAATATCCTGTTGCCATTAGCTCTTGTATCCAACACTTCGCAAGCTTCACTAGAGTCCAGCATTTTCCTGAGACGAACCATCTGGTCTTCAACCAGAGCATTCATAGGATAGAGCAAAAGTGCCCTGACAGCTTTTGGTCTATCAGGACTTTCTCCCTCTCGATGCAAAGAGAACTGACTCCCCTCACTCCACCACTGATTTCTAAGATAATCAGATTTCGGCACTGGCCAACGAGTCGCTTCAGCAACCAGTTCTGAAAGCACGGGTAATAGAAAAGACTCTGTTTTACCCGAACCAGTACCAGAGGTAACGATACCAGGTCGTCCAGGCTTCAATCCACGCCAAAGCATGTCTACTTGATGCTTATACGGTTTAAAAGCATTGACTCGTTTTAACTCACCAGTCCCATCCTTACCTGGAAAAAGCCCTGAATAGATCATTTCTAAAATAGCTATTCGTTGTTCCCTGTTAAACCTTTTGAATGGGTTTGCTTCGGTTTCGTCATCCAAAAATGACTCTAGCGTACTTTGTGATGGCTGATAGCGTAAAATTGGCTCTAAAAATGGCTCAGGCATTAAAGTACCAGGTTCGCTCAACAATCTTCTGCGGTCATTCGATAGCTCTTCTCGCCGAATACGATAAGCAGTATCCAAGTAAGACAGATACAATTTGTGAATTTCTTGATATGCACCAATAGGATCTAGCATGACAGCTTCCTTGAAAGTTTATTCGATAATGCCCTTTAACCACTTCAGCCCTTGTTCTCGAAGGTTTACAGTTTTATCTAACTGTTCGCTGACTGGAGTATTAGAACTATTGACCATAGCTAGCGCGCGATATAAAGCGGTCTTAGTTCTGAGTGCGAAATAGTCATTTTGATCACAAAGTTCAATCACCTCGTCTAAATCATCTTTATCCACCATGATATCAGCTCCCGAACTCCAGCAAATTGAGGTGATTTGCTTCTGATCAGGATTTAAGAATTGCTTCAAACCACATGACTGGGTTTTAGGCACAATAGGGAAAGATGATTTTGGTAACTCCCTCCATACGCGATCGGCATCCCATTGGTTATGTTCGATACTGGCTACCACTAGAAGATTTGAAGGCCTTTTCTCGCTATGCAACACTCCAATCAAACTTGGCAACCATAAGTCCATTGGACTTCGGTGTAGGCCATCCAACCAGACCAACTGAACTTGATCAGGATTACTTTCTGCTTCTAGCCAAGCATATGCAAACCCAGTTGGTTGATCTTTAGCAGGGTGCGCCCAAAGATCATCTAGATGCAACACACTAGGGCCAAGGGCAACACGAACAAAATCTCCGCGACTAACCGCACGAGCATACGCAGGAACCATTACTTCTGCTTGTGTTTGAGGCACAATTACAAGGCCTCCCGAACGAGCACCCACATCAAACAGACTCATGGACTCAGATAAAATTCCAGCCTCACGGGCGACTTTATTGAGGCGATCAGGCAATTGAGAGAAGGTTATCTGCTCACTGGAACTGGCGAATTGCGCCAGTGACCAGGGAGGAATCTGTGCATAACGAGGCGACAGATGTTTGGCATGATCTCCCAATATTGAACGAAGGCTGTTCAATAGTTGCTCAAAGTCTTTATCAACCAAGCCATTTTCTAAACCAAGTACCGGATTTAGGCGCTGAATTTGACTTATTAGCTCGTCTCTCAAGCCAGCAAAAGTAGCTTCAATACCATTTTTTTCATTTTGTTTTACTGCCAGCTCTTCAGATAATGCTTGTAATTCATTACGAGCCGCTTCTATCTCTTGCTTAAGTTCTTGATAACAGTCTTCAAGCTGTGAGCGAACGTGTAGCTCAAGCTCTTCGCGTAAGCTGTTTTCGACTTTGCAACGAGCCTCTTCAAGCTTTTGTTTTACCGGCTCAATTTGTATTAGAGTGTCAGCAATTCGAGTGGGAGCATCGACATAGGTATCTAAGCGATTAGAAAATGAAGGAAGCCAAGCAGCTAGATGCGCCATATCTGTATGCTCATCGGCTAAGTTCTTAGCTCGGGTAAAAACACTTACTAACTCATCTCGTTTATTCTTACTAAGCCCGTTGCTATCGCTCTTACGAAGAGCATCTAGCAAGTCGCTTAATAAATCTTGATCAAATTTCCAGGGCAAATCATAGAGTGGTTCGCCGACTGTCTTACCAGGCACCTCGAAGAGTCGATCTTTGATTCGGTCACTCTCGAAAATGGCGGGGTTAAGTGAACAAACCGTAACCATTCCACTTGGTGAAACATAACGATTAGTTGTTAGATCTAAAGTGAAATAAACGACAATGCATTGCTCATCTGATATTGCAATAATGACTTCTTCCGACTCAATGGCATCAATTGAAAAACCAACCTCAAGACACTGATAGCGTGCATACTCCACTCCACCTTTACGAAAATCTAGGATACTCCGCACTGGCTTAGCACCTGGGTCTACGATGAACTGATCATAACCATCGCGTACATCCTGTGAAATTGGCTGTACTTTGAAAGCAACCAGTTGGTCTTTTTTAAGCCAACTTAGTCCAGAAGCAATTGCAAATGCTTTCCCCTTTGGAGGCAGGTTATCTTCGAAGTTATTTGCAAATACCCAATAGCCATTATTCTCTTTTGCTGCAGCTTTAATGCGTGTTCCATGCCCAGATGAATAGTCATAATCGCTAAAACCCAAATACACTTCGTCTAACACTTATTATAACTCCTTGTTGATTGGCCAATGACTGCGCTGACCTCTTTGTCGATCTTGTGCCATTATCTGAATAATATTTTGTTTTCTTGCCGAGCCGTTATCACCAATAGCTTGACCAAAAATTCTTTTTAACTCGGTCAACTGAGCACTTGTTACACCATAGCCATAGCAAAACTCTGAATCATCCTGTCGAGGGCCAGATTGCTGAGCCGTTACTCGTCGAAGCCATTTCGAGATGCACAGTGGTAAATAACCAGATTTAGCCTGACGAATAAGTGAGTCTTCTCGACTCGCAAACAATGAAGTACACGTTTGACGTGAATACTCTAAGAGAGCAGCTAAGCGCTCAGAATAGCCGAACACCAACTTCTCGTCATTCGTGATGCAGAAAAAATCCTGGCTATCATCTCGAACATACCGATACAGCTGTAGTTGCTCTGTTTCAGAACGAAACTCTGACTTTTTAAAACTTTTGGTATCGGGGCACCAAACACTTTCTAACTTTCGACCTTGATGTGTTCGACTATCGGTAAACCAGCAACTAGGAGCAGGCTCTAATAAGGGTTCTCGTGCATGAATCAGAGGCCAATTTAAATCATCGGCTAAGCTTTGAAGGTTTTCTCCTTCAATACCTATTACAGGCACAGACCAAGGGTGTTCTGCATTAAAGAAATAATTGACACCGTGTCTTTTGGCTTCGACTTCAAGAAGCTCTCGTTCAAGAAAGCTAGTTGCCCCCTCAATGATTGCTCTACCATGACCCGTTTTAACTATGCGAGGTGGTAAAACTCGCCAACGTCTTCCGCACCATTTTTTGCTGACATCTTTCTTCAACCATCCCGCTTCTTCTAATGAGCGCAATAGATCCCAAGGATTAAGTTTCCCAGGCAAAACGGGCTTTAAAAAGCTTAAAATGTCACGTTCAGAACGGGTGGCGCCTGCTCTGGCATAGATGGCCTCTAATACATCAAGCAACCGTGAAGAGCAAAACTCTGTATGTACAGGTACTACGCCATCAAAGATTAACTCACCTTCCTCGAACTGCACTTCTTGTGCGTCAACAAAACCATTTTCTGGACGGCTGGGCCATTTCTCATTTCGAGCTGCCTTACTCGTGAACGACAAATCCAGCGACTTATAGAATTGATCTCCATTTATCTGAATATTCCACTGACCATCCAATACGTTGTTAGCACCAATCAATGCGACATGATTCTGTATTTGAAGATTCAACTCTGGTGATGATTCAATATCCGTAGATTCAGGCAAATTGATATACGGGAAATAACCTGGAATGCCCAACCACCGTCCCAGACGATCTTTGATTCCCCCCTCAATTGAAAGCTCCCGAGTTACTACCTTTGAATCACCGGCAATCCCTGCCCCAAACGTAAGTTGCTTAGCTTGATCAATATCCATTTTCTCAGATATAAACCAGCCACGTTCTAACTCCAGTGGTTTTCTAAATGAGTAAATATAGGATTTTACATTAGTCAATATAATGGTGGATACATTATCAACAGGCCGATCATCCTGAGTCCACAAACCATCATGCCCTTCAAATAGCAGAACCGTGCCCATCGCCATTATCTGCTGAAGTTGAACAGGGATCATAGGATCGTTTAATGAGCTTAATAGCTGCCTGAAACTCCCTTCCCAACAAGGCTGACTTAGTTCTTCCCTCTTGTTTCCTCGTGCAACCAGAACATCTATTCCACTTTCACCCGCCCCATAAAAATCTACCGAAATCCGCCAAAGTAACTTGGATTGGTTGAAAGCTTCTTCGTTTGAAATGTCATAGAGCACACGTTCAACTATTCGCCAGAACGCATGATTTTCTATCGGCCTTCCGATACGGAATCGACCTTCTAGTTCATTAATATGTTTGCCTATTCTCTGGCGCGCCAATGCAGGCAGTTCGTACTGACAGCTACGAATATGCTGCAAAAGAGCATAACGACTATGCATGTCTTTAACCTGAGCTTTCTTAAGTATTTTCTTAAGCGCAGCTAGGTCTTCCCAGGATGGATAGGCCAACTTGAGGGCAATACCTATATTTATATAACTACCAGGATCTGGCAGGACAATAGGTCTCCAAGAGGAGGACTTATTAACCCACTCAGCGAGTGCTTCCCATAAAGAATTGACACCAGAAACTCCCTGTTCCCTGCCGTTACCGTCATGGAATAACTCACCAAGCCGATCTCGAAAGTCTTTATTATCACCAGCGCCAATCGGAGTGGAAGTGACAAAGCAACTTAAAACTAAATAATGGAAGTTATTATAAGCAAACATTCCCTGATGCTTAGAAACCTTATTCCCAAGCACTCTACGAACCCCCTTTCTGCTGAAAAGTTTCATAAATGCATCGAGTACTTGGTCCTGGGGAGTATCAGGATAGCCCACAGCCTCAGCTAAGTCTTCAGCTGTTGCGTTTAACCATTCCAAAGGCTGTTGTCCATAGGGGCCATCAACGGAAAGATAGTGCTTTTGCAGGTGCTGCGTCCACTCCGCACGAGTTAATACCTCTATAGGAATACTGAATTTTTGATCAATAAAACCGGTAACAGTGGTCCTTTCATTGTGATCTATTTGACTCATTTCTATAAAACTCGGCGTTTTCGCCCCAGTGTTTTAGCTAGGGGAAGAAACTTTCCTGCAAACGTATTACAAGCCTTCTCTAAGACGTCACCATTGATTCGATTTAGTACTTTCTTTGGTGTGCTAACACGCTGCGGTACTCAACGCCTTCTAACCTCACCTTGGTGGGTCGAAAGAAGTATTCAGTGCGTACGTCTAGCACTTTCACAAGCTTAAGCAAGTTTGAAGAAGAGGGCATAGTTGTACCATGTTCGTACTTTTTAATAGCGTTAGATGACAGGCCAACTTTCGCTAGCTAATGCCAGCCTTACGGGCTCGTTCTAGGCGTTCTGCAAACATGGTATCCTCTCAAGCAACGGGTTAGTTTGTCAAAAAAGTAAAACATCAGAAAGAATAAACCTTGTGAGCACTATTTTCTACCAGTTTCATAGTGCAGAAGTCACATTGGTTGAAGTTGGACCTTATTAAGCCTGTAGATGGACGCTGTCTTATAAGAACAAAGTCACAGCTCTAAATTTTCAGATATGTTGAGTGCGTCTTCCATCTACAACATAAAGAATGAGCCTTCTATTTAACTTTTTTGGGTGTATTGGTGAATTCGATTCAATGAAATCGACTAAATGCTCAGAGCTATATTTATCTGAAGCCCATTGAAAAGTTTGTTGTGCCAGTGGTAGCGCAAGAGCTGCAAATAGCGTAACCGTATCGGTTAAGTGCGAAAATACATCTTCTCGAATATTTGATACATACGATTCAAACATGCTGCTTGAATACATATCTGAAAAAATTTTAATAGCATTGCTCATTTGATACAACTTACTCTAAATCTGTCTCTTATACACATCTGAAAAAAAAAAAAAAAAAAAAAAAAAATACACAAGATAAGATGAGAATATGTTATTAAAAG
>NZ_SHOE01000059.1:0-1137 GCF_012275705.1 Vibrio chemaguriensis | reverse complement strand
GACTACCGTATCAGTGCTCACTGCATCTTCAGTGATGCTTTCTACGGCATCAACCTTGACAGTTGGCGCATCGTTTACTGGGTTAACGCTAACTACCACTTTCGCTTCGTCGGTCAATTGACCATCCGTTACGATGTAGGTAATTTCAGCGTCGCCATTGAAGTTTTCTGCAGGAGTGAAAACGAGTTTTCCATCCACCACTTCAACCGTACCCTGCTCTTTAGGTACAGAGGCTGATTCAATACTCAGCTTATCGTCATCCACATCAGTGTCGTTTGGCAGAACATCAATAGTAACTGCGGTGTCTTCTTGTGTCGTAGCGATGTCATCTTTCGCCACTGGCGCGTCGTTGACCGGCGTCACATTGACTTCAACGGTAGTGAATTCGGATACTCCGCCTGATGTCACGACATAAGTGAACGTATCTTTGCCGACGTAGTTGTCATCTGGTGTGTAGGTCACCGTGCCGTTGTTATTCACAATGACGGTGCCATTTTTAGGACCATTATCGGCGTCCAAAGACACCACTTTATCAGTGCCTTCGAACGTGTCGTTACCTAAGACGTTAATGATGATTGGTGTGTCTTCGACTACATCCGCACTATCAGCCTCAATGTCAGCTACTGGTGCTACCGTAAAGTTCAGCGTTTGACTTACGCTTTCACCGCTTGGGTCTTTAGCTGTGAACGTAATTGTCTCTTTGCCATTCCAATCCGCAGTCGGAGTGATGGTAGCAACACCATTCACAATAGAAATTTGGATGTTGTTATTGCCAGAGACTGAGAATTCTAGCGAGGAATCGGAATCTTTGAATACTTCATTCAAGTCGATCGTGTATGCATCGAAATCTTCCGATAACACTTGATCTGTAATGACATTATCAACTGTTGGCGCATCGTTAACACGATTCACAACCAAGCTATCACTGTCGCTAGCCGTTGGATTAACACCATCCGACACTGACGCGCTGATAGTCAGGTCTTTAAGGTCGAGTTCATCGTTGTTAACCGCGTCAACACCCGCTTGAGTTAGCTTGACTTCATTGCCAACCAACACGAAGTAACCGTTTGAGTTGTTTTCTAGCAACACCGTAAGCTCATCTTCCGGCGTGTCAGTATCGCGAACCGTTAAGGTTGC
>NZ_SHOE01000058.1:0-1190 GCF_012275705.1 Vibrio chemaguriensis | reverse complement strand
TATGAATTAGTCGAAGATCTTAGCAACAACACCAGCACCTACTGTACGGCCACCTTCACGGATCGCGAAACGTAGACCTTCGTCCATTGCGATTGGTGCGATTAGCTCAACAGTCATCTGTACGTTGTCACCTGGCATTACCATTTCTACGCCTTCTGGTAGCTGGATGTCACCAGTTACGTCAGTTGTACGGAAGTAGAACTGTGGACGGTAGCCTTTGAAGAATGGAGTGTGACGACCACCTTCATCTTTAGACAGTACGTATACTTCTGATTCGAACTTAGTGTGTGGAGTGATTGAACCAGGCTTCGCTAGTACTTGACCACGTTCAACTTCGTCACGCTTAGTACCACGTAGAAGTGCACCAACGTTCTCACCTGCACGGCCTTCGTCTAGAAGCTTACGGAACATCTCTACACCAGTACATGTTGTAGTAGTTGTTTCCTTGATACCTACGATAGCAACTTCGTCACCTACAGTTAGGATACCACGCTCGATACGACCAGTTACTACTGTACCACGACCTTGGATTGAGAATACGTCTTCGATAGGCATTAGGAATGGCTGATCTACCGCACGCTCTGGCTCAGGGATGTAAGTATCTAGAGCTTCAGCTAGTTCAACGATTTTCGCTTCCCACTGCTCTTCGCCGTTTAGTGCGCCTAGTGCAGAACCTTGGATAACTGGTAGGTCATCACCTGGGAAATCGTATTCAGATAGAAGTTCACGAACTTCCATTTCTACTAGTTCTAGTAGCTCTTCATCGTCAACCATGTCACATTTGTTCATGAATACGATGATGTATGGGATACCAACCTGACGGCCTAGTAGGATGTGCTCACGAGTTTGTGGCATTGGGCCATCTGTCGCAGCAACAACTAGGATACCACCGTCCATCTGTGCAGCACCAGTGATCATGTTTTTAACGTAGTCCGCGTGTCCTGGACAGTCAACGTGTGCGTAGTGACGAGTTGGAGTGTCGTACTCAACGTGAGAAGTTGCGATTGTGATACCGCGCTCACGCTCTTCTGGAGCGTTATCGATAGATGCGAAGTCTTTAGCTACACCGCCGTAAACTTTAGCAAGAGTAGTACAGATAGCTGCAGTTAGAGTTGTTTTACCGTGGTCAACGTGGCCGATAGTACCAACGTTAACGTGCGGTTTCGTACGTTCAAATTTTTCTTTAGACA
>NZ_SHOE01000057.1:0-1428 GCF_012275705.1 Vibrio chemaguriensis | reverse complement strand
TTGAGTCCATCAAAACCCCTTGGGTGTTGTATGGTTAAGCCTCACGGGCAATTAGTACAGGTTAGCTCAACGCCTCACAACGCTTACACACCCTGCCTATCAACGTCGTAGTCTACGACAACCCTTTAGGATACTTAAAGTATCAGGGAGAACTCATCTCAAGGCTCGCTTCCCGCTTAGATGCTTTCAGCGGTTATCGATCCCGAACTTAGCTACCGGGCAATGCGTCTGGCGACACAACCCGAACACCAGAGGTTCGTCCACTCCGGTCCTCTCGTACTAGGAGCAGCCCCTTTCAATTCTCCAACGCCCACGGCAGATAGGGACCGAACTGTCTCACGACGTTCTAAACCCAGCTCGCGTACCACTTTAAATGGCGAACAGCCATACCCTTGGGACCGACTTCAGCCCCAGGATGTGATGAGCCGACATCGAGGTGCCAAACACCGCCGTCGATATGAACTCTTGGGCGGTATCAGCCTGTTATCCCCGGAGTACCTTTTATCCGTTGAGCGATGGCCCTTCCATTCAGAACCACCGGATCACTATGACCTGCTTTCGCACCTGCTCGAATTGTCATTCTCGCAGTCAAGCGGGCTTATGCCATTGCACTAACCTCACGATGTCCAACCGTGATTAGCCCACCTTCGTGCTCCTCCGTTACGCTTTGGGAGGAGACCGCCCCAGTCAAACTACCCACCAGGCACTGTCCGCAACCCCGATAAGGGGTCGACGTTAGAACATCAACACTACAAGGGTGGTATTTCAAGGACGGCTCCACGCAATCTAGCGACTGCGCTTCAAAGCCTCCCACCTATCCTACACATGTAGGGTCAATGTTCAGTGCCAAGCTGTAGTAAAGGTTCACGGGGTCTTTCCGTCTAGCCGCGGGTACACTGCATCTTCACAGCGATTTCAATTTCACTGAGTCTCGGGTGGAGACAGCGTGGCCATCATTACGCCATTCGTGCAGGTCGGAACTTACCCGACAAGGAATTTCGCTACCTTAGGACCGTTATAGTTACGGCCGCCGTTTACCGGGGCTTCGATCAAGAGCTTCGACCGAAGTCTAACCCCATCAATTAACCTTCCGGCACCGGGCAGGCGTCACACCGTATACGTCATCTTGCGATTTTGCACAGTGCTGTGTTTTTAATAAACAGTTGCAGCCACCTGGTATCTGCGACTCTCAATAGCTCCATCCGCGAGGGACTTCACCGTCGAGAGCGTACCTTCTCCCGAAGTTACGGTACCATTTTGCCTAGTTCCTTCACCCGAGTTCTCTCAAGCGCCTTGGTATTCTCTACCCGACCACCTGTGTCGGTTTGGGGTACGATTCCTTACAATCTGAAGCTTAGAGGCTTTTCCTGGAAGCATGGCATCAATGACTTCACATCCGTAGATGCTCGACGTCGTGTCTCAGCCTTA
>NZ_SHOE01000056.1:0-1433 GCF_012275705.1 Vibrio chemaguriensis | reverse complement strand
CCCCCCATCGCAATTGTAAGAAGTACGGGAATATTAACCCGTTTCCCATCGACTACGCCTTTCGGCCTCGCCTTAGGGGTCGACTTACCCTGCCCCGATTAACGTTGGACAGGAACCCTTGGTCTTCCGGCGAGGAGGTTTTTCACCCCCTTTATCGTTACTCATGTCAGCATTCGCACTTCTGATACGTCCAGCATGCGTTACCACACACCTTCAACCGCTTACAGAACGCTCCCCTACCCAATGCACTAAAGTGCATTGCCGCAGCTTCGGTTTACTACTTAGCCCCGTTACATCTTCCGCGCAGGCCGACTCGACCAGTGAGCTATTACGCTTTCTTTAAATGATGGCTGCTTCTAAGCCAACATCCTGGCTGTCTGAGCCTTCCCACATCGTTTCCCACTTAGTAGTAATTTGGGACCTTAGCTGGCGGTCTGGGTTGTTTCCCTCTCCACGACGGACGTTAGCACCCGCCGTGTGTCTCCCGGATAGTACTTACTGGTATTCGGAGTTTGCAAAGGGTTGGTAAGTCGGGATGACCCCCTAGCCTTAACAGTGCTCTACCCCCAGTAGTATTCGTCCGAGGCGCTACCTAAATAGCTTTCGGGGAGAACCAGCTATCTCCAGGTTTGATTGGCCTTTCACCCCTAGCCACAAGTCATCCGCTAATTTTTCAACATTAGTCGGTTCGGTCCTCCAGTTGATGTTACTCAACCTTCAACCTGCCCATGGCTAGATCACCTGGTTTCGGGTCTATATCCAGAGACTGAACGCCCAGTTAAGACTCGGTTTCCCTACGGCTCCCCTAGATGGTTAACCTTGCCACTGAATATAAGTCGCTGACCCATTATACAAAAGGTACGCAGTCACAGGACAAAGCCTGCTCCTACTGCTTGTACGTACACGGTTTCAGGTTCTATTTCACTCCCCTCACAGGGGTTCTTTTCGCCTTTCCCTCACGGTACTGGTTCACTATCGGTCAGTCAGTAGTATTTAGCCTTGGAGGATGGTCCCCCCATATTCAGACAGGATATCACGTGTCCCGCCCTACTCGATTTCACTGAATATGCGTCGTCAGTTACGGGGCTATCACCCTGTATCGCCAAGCTTTCCAGCTTGTTCACCTAACGCCTATAAAGCTTAAGGGCTAGTCCAATTTCGCTCGCCGCTACTTTCGGAATCTCGGTTGATTTCTTTTCCTCGGGGTACTTAGATGTTTCAGTTCCCCCGGTTCGCCTCGTTATGCTATGTATTCACATAACGATACTTACTTATGTAAGTGGGTTTCCCCATTCGGAAATCCCAGACTCAAGTGGTTTTTACTACCTAATCTGGGCTTATCGCAAGTTAATACGTCCTTCATCGCCTCTGACTGCCAAGGCATCCACCGTGTACGCTTAGTCACTTAACCATACAACCCGAAGGAGTTTCGA
>NZ_SHOE01000055.1:0-1561 GCF_012275705.1 Vibrio chemaguriensis | reverse complement strand
TAAGGAGGTGATCCAGCGCCAGGTTCCCCTAGCGCTACCTTGTTACGACTTCACCCCAGTCATGAACCACAAAGTGGTAAGCGTCCCCCCGAAGGTTAAACTACCTACTTCTTTTGCAGCCCACTCCCATGGTGTGACGGGCGGTGTGTACAAGGCCCGGGAACGTATTCACCGTGGCATTCTGATCCACGATTACTAGCGATTCCGACTTCATGGAGTCGAGTTGCAGACTCCAATCCGGACTACGACGCACTTTTTGGGATTCGCTCACTTTCGCAAGTTGGCCGCCCTCTGTATGCGCCATTGTAGCACGTGTGTAGCCCTACTCGTAAGGGCCATGATGACTTGACGTCGTCCCCACCTTCCTCCGGTTTATCACCGGCAGTCTCCCTGGAGTTCCCGACATTACTCGCTGGCAAACAAGGATAAGGGTTGCGCTCGTTGCGGGACTTAACCCAACATTTCACAACACGAGCTGACGACAGCCATGCAGCACCTGTCTCAGAGTTCCCGAAGGCACCAATCCATCTCTGGAAAGTTCTCTGGATGTCAAGAGTAGGTAAGGTTCTTCGCGTTGCATCGAATTAAACCACATGCTCCACCGCTTGTGCGGGCCCCCGTCAATTCATTTGAGTTTTAATCTTGCGACCGTACTCCCCAGGCGGTCTACTTAACGCGTTAGCTCCGAAAGCCACGGCTCAAGGCCACAACCTCCAAGTAGACATCGTTTACGGCGTGGACTACCAGGGTATCTAATCCTGTTTGCTCCCCACGCTTTCGCATCTGAGTGTCAGTATCTGTCCAGGGGGCCGCCTTCGCCACCGGTATTCCTTCAGATCTCTACGCATTTCACCGCTACACCTGAAATTCTACCCCCCTCTACAGTACTCTAGTCTGCCAGTTTCAAATGCTATTCCGAGGTTGAGCCCCGGGCTTTCACATCTGACTTAACAAACCACCTGCATGCGCTTTACGCCCAGTAATTCCGATTAACGCTCGCACCCTCCGTATTACCGCGGCTGCTGGCACGGAGTTAGCCGGTGCTTCTTCTGTCGCTAACGTCAAATAATGCAGCTATTAACTACACTACCTTCCTCACGACTGAAAGTGCTTTACAACCCGAAGGCCTTCTTCACACACGCGGCATGGCTGCATCAGGCTTGCGCCCATTGTGCAATATTCCCCACTGCTGCCTCCCGTAGGAGTCTGGACCGTGTCTCAGTTCCAGTGTGGCTGATCATCCTCTCAGACCAGCTAGGGATCGTTGCCTTGGTGAGCCCTTACCTCACCAACTAGCTAATCCCACCTAGGCATATCCTGACGCGAGAGGCCCGAAGGTCCCCCTCTTTGGCCCGTAGGCATCATGCGGTATTAGCCATCGTTTCCAATGGTTATCCCCCACATCAGGGCAATTTCCTAGGCATTACTCACCCGTCCGCCGCTCGACGCCGTTATCGTTCCCCGAAGGTTCAGATAACTCGTTTCCGCTCGACTTGCATGTGTTAGGCCTGCCGCCAGCGTTCAATCTGAGCCATGATCAAACTCTTCAATTTAAGATTTT
>NZ_SHOE01000054.1:0-2887 GCF_012275705.1 Vibrio chemaguriensis | reverse complement strand
GGCGTTATGTGAATGGAGGTCAAAATGTCTTCTGTGCCAAGAAATAAGGATGAATTGGAGTTGGCTATAAACTCAATATTTCCGAAACTCATGGCTGACTATCGTTCAATTCCGGAAAGCAAAGCTCGCAAACCTGGAGTAGAGGGAAACGTCAAAGGTACAGTCATTAGTGTTAGTGATACAGTGGCTTACTTGATTGGTTGGGGAAAACTCGTTCTTAAATGGCATCACTTAAGATCTCAAAACCAACATGTTGATTTCCCGGAAACTGGTTATAAATGGAACCAATTAGGCTCACTCGCTGAAAGCTTCCACGAAGAGTACTGTGAGTGGAAATATGATGATTTACTCATTGAGCTTGAGTCTACAGTTAACGAGATACTTTTACTCATTTCAAGCTTAAGTGACCATGATTTGTATGGTGTTGCGTGGTATGAACAATGGACTTTGGGGCGCATGATTCAGTTTAATACATCATCACCTATGAAAAATATGCGTACAAAAGTTCGGCGTTTCAATCGAGAATTCACATAACAAACTGTTTAAGAGTGATTCGCAACGCGTGGCATTTTCACTATGCGTTGGTTTAAGTGTTTAAGGTGGTATGCGGCGGCTTCGGTATTGCGTTGCTCACACCTTAACAGGGCGTTAGAACTGGGTTGGAATCAAAGGTCAAAAATCTTGATGTTTATTGGTTTCTTTTCCCAGCTTTACACCAGTTCAAATGTGCCTTTCACGTTCGCTCCGGTGGCACTAGATGCGTAGTGATCGTGTTAACAACGTCGTTTACGGTTTCTAACATTGTTAGCTATTTCTTTGGCGCGGTTTCTTTCTCACGGATGGTTTATCGGCGATAAATTGTTTCTTTGGTGTCGCTGCGAAAATCAGAAGTCAGTATTCTTTGTAAAATCAAAGTGATTGAAAATTTATGAGTTTTGCGTGTTTTTCTTCTAGCCAACTTACGTCTTGAAGTTAGTTTTTAAGTTTGGCAGCGTCCCGTTTGGCTTCAGTGTTTTAAACCATCAGTTTCGTGCTATATTTCAGTATCTTGGCGTCTGCCAAAGGCTTTAAGGGCAGCGTACTAACAAACAGTTCAAGTGGGATTCAGCACGCGTGGCATTTTTGGTATGCGTTGATTTTGGTGTTGAAGTGCCATGCAGTAGCTTAGGTGTTGCGTGCTTCACCCCTTAATTGGGCGTTATGTGCTAGGACGGTCAAATGAATATCGAAGAAACGGAAATTTCAGATTTAGGCTTAGTCGTTGACCTCGTAACAAGTGTATCGTTTGCAAACATCTTGCCGTATTTTGATATACAAGGGCAGACTACTTTTGCTTCAAAAATTCTTCCAGATGTTGAAACAGCTTTCGACAAAGTACGATTTCAGAGCGTAAAAGCCACGATAGAAAATGAACTTGTTGGTTTTGGTGCGATACGCGACAAAGAGTATATTACTCATTTGTTTGTCGACGTAAATTATCAAGGAAATGGTCTGGGTAAATTGCTACTGAAGCATATGCTGGCATTGTCAAACGGGCCCGAAGTGCGTTTAAGAGCCTCGGTTAACGCAGTAAAGTTTTATAAATCACAGGATTTTGTTGCCACAGGCACAGAAACAGAAGTTAGCGGTATCAGGTTTGTGCCAATGGTTTGGGTTCGCACATAACAAAGCGTTTAAGGCAGATTCGCAACGCGTGGCATTTTTGGTTTGGGTTAAGTTTTGTGTTTACGGTGCCATGGTTTAGGTTGCGGGTAGCGTTGCTCACTACTTAACGCGGCGTTAGCTGTTTGTGCAATGTGGTATTGGAGAGTGAAACTAAATGGAAGCAAGATTTAATAAGTTATTAGCGTTCAGTATTGTTTTAGTCCATTTTTTTGCTTTCTCTGGGCTACTATATAAATCTCAAATTTATGGGCATATTGCGGTCTCACCAGGTGAACCTTATGGGTTAGGTGACGTTATAGATTTATTGTTTGCTAGTTTAGTTGTATTGATGTGGTGTTGTGCGATGGTATCTTCAATTGTGGTGACTTTACTTAATATTAAAAGTAACTGGCTAGCTTCTCTGAAGGCACTTTTATACGGCACGGTTGGTCTGGTTGGATATTTTTACGTTAATAGTTCAGTCTCCTAATACGAAACAGCTAACAAACTGTTTAAGAGGGATTCGCAACGCGTGGCATTTTTACTATGCGTTGGTTTAAGTGTTTAAGGTTGTATGCGGCGGCTTTGGTATTGCGTTGCTCACCCCTTAACAGGGCGTTAGGGCACAGGGCGGAAATGGACAAAATCGTAGAATTAATCAAACAAGATCCAGTTAGAGTCAAAGCCTTAGAGTACGTCTCTAAATTGGGCTTGCCTCAATGCTATATTGCAGCTGGTTTCGTTCGTAATCTTGTTTGGGATGCACTGCATGGTTTTGATGTAGCGACACCATTGAACGATGCGGATGTTATTTACTTTGCTCCTGACGAGAACGACCCTAAAGCATATTTACAGTATGAATCTCAGCTCAAGCAGCTAATGCCAGAAATTAACTGGCAAGTTCGTAACCAAGCACTCATGCATACTCGAAATGGCGATTTACCTTACACAAGCTCCCTTGATGCTATGAGTTATTGGCCAGAACAAGAGACAGCTGTTGCCATTCGACAAGTCGCACCTGGTACCTATGAATGTATTGCAGCTTTTGGGTACGAATCCTTATTTGGTTACTGTGTCACACATAATCCTAAAAGGTCACGAGAAACGTTTGAAAATCGTGTAAATTCAAAGGGCTGGTTAGTAAGGTGGCGGTCTTTGAGAACTGTGCCCTAACAAAGCATTTAAGAGTGATTCGCAACGCTTGGCAGTTTCGCTTCGCTCAAGTATAGCCAAGCGCCGCTCA
>NZ_SHOE01000053.1:0-5055 GCF_012275705.1 Vibrio chemaguriensis | reverse complement strand
AAATTAAGGTGTGAACAACGCCGCCACCTTACTTAAACCATTGTGCCATAAACACTAAACCGACTTGAAGTGACGGCGCCAAGCGTTGTGAATCACTCTTAAATTTATTGTTATGTACGTGCTCCCTCTGGCACGATCATAGGCAGGTCGGTACAGCCAAAGTCTAAACCAAACTGACTTAGCAAACAGGTTAGTTGACCTCTATGGTGAGTTTGATGGTTGAAAACATGCTGACAAAATTCACCAACTGTTCGTTCAATCACCTGCCCTTCTGTTGTCGTGTACCTGACTACTTGGTTACAACTATCAGCGGTAAACTGATTAGTGATTTCAATGTAGATTGAGTCTACAAGTTCTCGTAATTCAGAGAGTTCGTCTAGATTCGAAGCGAACGTGTCAGAAACTGACTTAGAAACGGGTAATTTCTCTAAAATGCTAGCTTCAACTGATACCAACTCATTTGCTACAAGGCGCTGCAACATAATCAAGTCACCGAACAAGATATGATTCCAATGAGCCATGATTGTAGGGAAAAATGAGTTGGTGTTCTGATGCAACTGCTCATGAGTCAGCTCACTGCAAACACCAAGTAATTGCTTATTCATTCGCTGATTGTACAGCGCCAACATTCTGAAATTTGAAGATAAATCCATTTGACCTCCAAAGTACATAACGCCTTGTTAAGGTGTGAGGCACGCAATACCGAAGCCTCCGCATACCACCTTAACCACTAAAACCAACGCATAGTAAAAATGCCACGCGTGCCGAATCACTCTTGAACAATTTGTTATGTGCGTGCTAATTGAGGTACTTTTGCCAATGTTGCTGCCCTGCCAAAACTACTCTGTAATCTTCATAGTCCAATGAACTGTAGAGCTTTTTCGCTGCAACATTATCATCACCGACCTCTAGTGTGATTTTGAGGTAATCATTATCACGACAATACTGTTCTATACCATTCAGTTGTGCTTTCCCCACACCTTTACCACGAAAGTTGTCCGACACCATAAAGTCATGAATATTCATCACTCTTTGCGCACGATAAGTTGAGAAAGATTCAAAGCAAACCGCAAAAGCGGCGGGCTTATCGTCGACAAAACTGATAAATCCGTGAAAATAAGGTAATGCAAATAGCTGAGCAATTACTGAGAGATCTAGCTCAACTGAGAATTCAGATAGGTACTCTCTGAACAAAGTCTCGTATATAACTTTATCCTCAACACTTTCTGTTTCGATACGCCTGATTGTGATTTCCATATCCATTTCCACCAAAGCACATAACGCCGCGTTAAGTAGTGAGCAACGCCACCACGAAACTTAACCATACCACCGTAAACACAAAACCCAACGATGGAGTGAAAAATGCCATGCGTTGGGAATCTGTCTTAAACGCTTTGTTATGCCTTTTGTGCTTTTATTAACCACCAAGGTCTACCGTCAAACAATCTAGACCCTACCTCATCTGCTTCGTTTAGAAGAAGATCTACAACTTGCTCCGATAGTTCCGCTCTCAGTCGCTGCTCATTCGCTAACCATTCATGATAGATTGAAGCCCAGTACTCTGAAACACCTGCTCTCTCGATGACTTCAGCTGAATTTACAAAGCCAGAATATGTTAGAGCCTTGTTCCAAGTCTTGCCCAAACGTTTAAATTTTGGAGAGTCAGCTAAAGGGGCACGGGTAGTAAAAAATAACTGCCCACCGTTGTTTAAATGCTCATATATATCTGTTAAAACCGAATATTCATCGCTTGCAAATGGTAGTGCATCAATACTAACTACCATGTCGAAATTACCCTCGAGTTTTTTAATGTAATCAAACGAAGCAACTTCAAAACTCACTTTTTCACATAACCCTTGTTTCTCTGTTCTTTCCCGAGCGAATTGTATTGCTGCAAACGAGCGATCTAATCCTACAACTGTACACCCAAACTCTTTTGCCAACCAAACACTCAAACCACCTGATCCACAACCAAGATCTAAGATCCTTTTAGGTTTTAAATCTCTGATAGTCTCAGCTAGGCTTGCTAATAATTCATTTGTACAACTACTGTATGGCTGAAGATCTTGTGGATAAGAATCACCTACAGCTTTGACCCAGAGGGAATTAAAGAACGTATTTTGAAGTCTCTCTTTATAGCTATCCATGCTTTCTCCGAACTGTCAGAATACCTTGAGGCATAACGCCGCATTAAGGTGTGAGCGGCGCTTGGCTATACTTGAGCGAAGCGAAAATGCCAAGCGTTGCGAATCACTCTTAAATGCTTTGTTAGGCGAATTTTATAAGCGCTCGGTTATCAATACCAAGTCGTCAATATCAGATTTTTTAGGTATATCTAAAGTATCACCATGAACTAAACGATTTCGCTTATCTGCTATTTTAACCAAAAAATCTTCATCATCAGCACTTATTAAACCCAATGTATGAAGCTCTCTTATTAAAAATTTACCAACTATTGGACGTCTATTGGTTGTTGTAGCTAATTGCTGTAATTTTTTACGACCAACTTTTTCGAAATCTATCCACGCAGTAATAAAACAAGTAAAACCAGAAACAAACATATATTCCTCGTTACTGATATGTGGCAAATGACCAACAACAGAGAGAATCATGTCACTGCGTAAATCAAACAGATCAAATTCAAGATCTTTAGCAACCAAAACACCTGCTGCTTCCAATCCAAACTTTGACTTTAATGACAGCATTTTTTGTTGTAACTGAGGAGGAGCACCTTTGTACTTGTCATTCAGTACAAAGTAAAAATTCTTAACAGAACATAACTCATCCCAGTGCTTCAGTAACCCCTCTAGGTCAGTTTCAAGTTTATTAACTGCATCGTTAATGCTTTTCTCAATATTTGAAGGAGCATAAACTTGGTAATAAGTATTTTCACTTTGTATCCAACCATCATTTTTACGATCACCAATGTTCCCATATGGCTTTACAGGTTGAAAATCACGGCTTTTATAGCTCATTATTTTTGAGAAAAGATCCTCAAATCTTTGACCATCTGCTTCATGAATTTGCAGATGGAACATATTTCTAGCAATAGCTAACGAAACATCATTCATGATCAACTTACTCTATTCGCCTAACGCCCTGTTAAGGGGTGAGCAACGCAATACCAATGCCACCGCAACCACCTTAAACACAAAAATCAACGCATGGTAAAAATGCCACGCGTTGCGAATCCCTCTTAAACAGATTGTTATATTTAATTTTTCACTTCAATCAATTTTTTGACTTTATCAAATGGTACTAACCCTGTAGCACCATCCTTTTTGTAATATACGGCTTTTGGAGTAATAAGTAGAACCTCCACCTCTTCGCCTTTTGGCTCTACTTCATCATATAGCTTCATTTTGACAGAACCACCAACTTGAAAAGCTTTTAGACCGTTAGCAAATACTCTCGCTGATAAGTCTTGTGCCGTAAAAGTTACCCCTATTGCAAGAACAAATAGAAAGAAAAGTGATAAAACTTTTAATTTAAACTTACCAAACAAAAACACAGAGTAATGCAAAGCAAGATACATACATATGAGAAGAACAAATATCGGGAAAGATTTATCTTCTGAAGAAACCACAGGATAAAAGACTATAAAAGCCATCATAAAGTTAATGACTGCTAAAAACCAATATGATGAAAATGGAGTTTTATTGCGCTTATTTCCTACATAATTAGACATTAATAGAACTAATGAGCCGAACACCGCAACAGTAGTAATCATCAGTCCAGCTATCATTGTCATAATGAATAAGTTAACAGCAAACAAACTATCAGATATAATTTCATAACTAAAGAAGTCATTCACTGCCATATAGTTAATCAACATAGAATAGCCAAATACCGGAAAAAATATGATGTTAAAAAAGTAATTTGATATCAAGGAGCTTATTATCGAACGAAGCAAATTAGACCCGAAGTTTAACATTGCAGCTATTTTATTTGTCACAACCCAGTATGACGCCTTAAATTTCCTACGAAGAAGTTTTAAATTCATGAAGTTCTATTCCAAAATTATCTAGTTACCAACAACTTTATTCTTAATATTATAATCTGTCAGAATATTAAGACTAATAAATTTAGTGTAAATTCCGAATTAAATATAACGCCGCGTTAAGTAGTGAGCAACGCCCCCACCGAGACTAAACCATTGCGCCTTAAACACAAAACCCAACCTTGAGCTGAGAATGCCAAGCGTTGGGAATCTGTCTTAAACGCTTTGTTAAGTGTTATCTGGGTCTTGTCATCGAAATAGATAGTGATTCACCTGACACGAGATTTCCTTTAAAAACTTTGCCTTCTCGCTGCCGCTTAAGCTTGAACTGGTATACAGAATCAGGTGACTCGACACTAGTTAGTTTAACCATGATCACTGAGTCTTTGGGCTGAAAATCAACCACTTCAAACCAATTAGCAATCTGAGGATTTTTTATGTCCACAGCTCGCATGCGGGAGAATCCATAGTAAGAGTTATTGGAGGTACTATAGTGCAGAATCAATTCATCATCAGCAACGAATTGGTTCTGTTCAACGTTACGAATTTGTATTTCCCACAGCCCTTCATATTCAAACTTGCGCTCAGTAAAAGAGTCTGAATAAACGGCAACACTTGTTCCTAACACAGAAGATATAGCTGCTCCATAGACTGATTTGGCAATCCATTCAGCTCTAAATCGTAACACTGAGGTAGCATCTAGCACCCACAGAAAGACTACTCCTGAAAACAAGGAGATACATATTGAAATCAGTAACTCCGTTGGTGACGGATCTCTAAGGTTAATTCCATAAATAACAGCAGGCATTAATACACCGACCATTATAGCTCCCAGAGCTAAAGTCGATAAACTTAATTGTTGATTCATCAACTTTATCGTATGTTCATTTTCTAACGCCATTCACCACCTCAAAAAGCACGAAAAATCAGTACTACATTTACTTTATAGTCAAGACCCAAATCATACATCAAACCATTGAAACAATGGAGATTTATTAAAAACCCACTAGTTAATGTAATTTCACATTTAGCTCGTGATTAGTAGAGATAACACT
>NZ_SHOE01000052.1:0-5137 GCF_012275705.1 Vibrio chemaguriensis | reverse complement strand
TATTTGGTGTCATTGCTAAACACGATACACGAATAATTCCTCCTTAGCTCAGTTGGTAGAGCGACGGACTGTTAATCCGCAGGTCACTGGTTCGAGTCCAGTAGGAGGAGCCATTTTTAAAAAGCCGCATCTTTTGATGCGGCTTTTTGGCATCTGCCCTACGCTCATTTCATTTTCTCTGTTTCTCTGTTTCTCTGTTTCTCTGTTTCTCTGTTTCTCTGTTTCTCTGTTTCTCTGTTTCTCTGTTTCTCTGTTTCTCTGTTTCTCTGTTTCTCTGTTTCTCTGTTTCTAGCATCGCAAAATATTAAGCCCAATCTCTAAAAAATACTTATTTTACGCTAAAAATTTAATCCTCATCATAATTTCAATACGCATTAGTATGCGCGAATATTCATCTTCACTAAGATGCCCGAGTTATTACATTTCTTCTTTTAGCTATGCCTTGCATAGTGATGACACTTTATTTGTGAGCCAAATATGAAACTAAAAACTCAAGCCTATTTATTATCTGCGATCATATTGCTAGCACTCCTAGCACTGACCGCAACGGGCTTATGGACACTTCGCGTCGCAAGTAACCTTGATAACAAAGCTCGGGTTACTGAGCTATTCAAAAGTGCGTACAGCATTCTTACCGAAGTAGAAAAAATGGCTATCGAAGGCAAAATGCCAGAGGACGAAGCGAAATCATTAGCCACTCGCCTACTTCGTAATAATATCTACAAAGACAACGAATACGTTTATGTCGCAGATGAGAACATGATTTTTGTTGCAGCTCCGCTTGACCCTCAATTACATGGCACAAGCTTTCACGACTTTCGTGATGGAGATGGCAACAGCGTCGGCCAACTTATCTTAGATGTTTTGGGGCGCAAAACAGGTCAAATCGTCGAATATACCTGGAGTCAAAAGCAGGCCGACGGAAGCATTGAAGAAAAACACTCTATTGCCGAGAAAACACCACATTGGGGCTGGGTTGTAGGTACAGGGATCGGCTTTAATGAGGTGAATGCTCGCTTCTGGGCTACCGCTCAATGGCAGCTTGTACTGTGTTTAGTTATCGCGGGGAGTATTCTCGGTGGCCTGATAATCTCGATTCGCAAGATGCTCAATCTACTTGGTGGAGAGCCAAACGATGTGCGCAAAGCCGTTCAAGCTGTCGCACAAGGCGACATTCAGACCAGTTTTGATGCAGCGGCGCCGAGAGGAAGTATCTATCGTGCGGTGCAAGATATGAGTCAATCGCTAGCCACCATGGTGACAAACCTTGAGAAATCCATGCACGCACTGCGCGCTGAGTTATCTGCCGTAGAATCTCGCTCAAATACGATTGCCGATCTCACCGTATCCCAGCAGCAGTCAACAGCAATGATTGCCACTGCGATGACTGAAATGGCATCTTCAGCCAACCATGTTGCCAACTCGGCAAGTGATACAGCAAACAACACAGACGAAGCCGATAAACAAAGTCAGCATACTCAGAAGTTGATTCACAGTACTGTTGAAAACATTCAAGGTTTGGCTTCTCAATTAAATACTGCAAGTAAAGCGGTCGCCGATCTAGATCAGGATGTAAATAATATTGTAAAAGTGCTCGATGTAATTGGCGATATTGCAGAGCAAACAAACTTACTCGCACTCAATGCTGCCATTGAAGCAGCACGTGCCGGAGAGCAAGGCCGAGGCTTTGCCGTTGTTGCCGACGAGGTGCGTAACCTGGCAGGCCGAACACAAGATAGCACTAAAGAGATTCAGCATATGATCTCCAACCTGCAAGAAGGTTCCCGTAACGCTATTCACACAATGGAAGTGTGTGCAGAAACCAGTGAGGGCACAGTAACAGAGTCTAAGAATGCCTCTGAAGCTCTGCAGCAAATTGTAACGGCGTTAGAATCTATCACCGCAATGAGTCAGCAGATCGCGACCGCAGCAGCCGAACAAACTCAGGTTAGCGATGATATTGCGCTGCGCATAAATCTTATCGAGGAAAGCGGAAGCCAGCTCAACTCTGTGGTAACGGAGAGCCAATCAAGCACTCAAAGTTTAGCTTCGCTGGCAGATGAGCTAGAAGGTTGGGTAAACAAGTTCTCTGTAAAGCACTAGGTTAAAGTCAATTATTTAGTATAAAGCACGTTTTCAAGCGTGCTTTTTTTGTTTTTATCCATTTACTCTACTTTCAAACTCCTATCTCTCCATTAAAGAAAGCTTAGTTGATGGTGGATTTGTATCAAAAATGCATAAAAACAGCCCACTCCGAGCACATTTTCATCAAACGATATTTTATTTTAATTTTATGGTTGACCTAAGAGCCGAAAAACCGTTTAATACACCTCGTCGCCCGGATAGCTCAGTCGGTAGAGCAGAGGATTGAAAATCCTCGTGTCGGTGGTTCGATTCCGCCTCCGGGCACCACAATTTATTAATTGTTGGTGCTTAGCACGAACAATAGTTAAAGAATATAGTGTGCCGACTTAGCTCAGTAGGTAGAGCAACTGACTTGTAATCAGTAGGTCACCAGTTCGATTCCGGTAGTCGGCACCATTTATTCTTTTAAAAAGACAATTCCTCCTTAGCTCAGTTGGTAGAGCGACGGACTGTTAATCCGCAGGTCACTGGTTCGAGTCCAGTAGGAGGAGCCATTCTTCAGTTAATAAGTTGATTACTTATTAATGAAAATGTGCCGACTTAGCTCAGTAGGTAGAGCAACTGACTTGTAATCAGTAGGTCACCAGTTCGATTCCGGTAGTCGGCACCACTTATTAAAATTTGTTCCTCCTTAGCTCAGTTGGTAGAGCGACGGACTGTTAATCCGCAGGTCACTGGTTCGAGTCCAGTAGGAGGAGCCATATTAGAAAAAGCCGTATCTCTTGATACGGCTTTTTTGCATTGGTTTAAAGTCAAACTCTTTTCTACTCATGTTACTCAGGAAAGAAAATCAGAGTTTAGATTATTACCTTGAAGGCAATCGCTTAACTTAGAGTGGAATATCTGCTCACCAACAACTCTGCTTTCTATCGATAGTCCCACCATAAGCAATGTTCACCAAGAAATAATAATCATAGTGATTGGCACACATCTCTCAGATCAAAAAAAAGCCAGGTAAAACCCAGCTTTTTGCTTAAATCAACCAACTCAGCTTAAACCACCGAGGCAAATATACTTTGTCTCCAAATATTCATCGAGCCCTTGTTTCGCACCTTCTCGGCCAACTCCTGACTCTTTCACTCCACCAAACGGGGCCACCTCAGTAGAAATAATCCCCTCATTGACACCAACCATGCCGTATTCCAGGCCTTCGCTGAAAGCAACAATACGCTTGAATTTATTCGTGTAGAAGTAACAAGCCAAACCATACTCTGTGTCATTCGCCATTCCGAGAACTTGTTCATCATTCTCAAAGGTAATAATAGGTAACACAGGCCCGAATAGCTCTTGCTGAACAATCGACATATGCTGCTTGACGCTATCCAAAAGAACGGGCTCCATAAAGCGCCCAGGGCGTCTCTGTGGAGAGTTGGCAATAGAAGCTCCTTCTTGTACGGCTTGATCGATCACTGCCTCTAGGCGATGTTTAGAAGCCATCGTAATAACCGGACCTAATGTGACACCTTTCTCTAAACCATTACCAAGCTGTAATTTGTTTAACTTCGACAATACTTTTTCAATAAAAGCTTGTTTTACATCTTCATGGACATACAGCCGATTGGTACAAACACATGTTTGCCCTGCATTACGGAACTTCGAAGCGACAAGCCCTTCCGCAGCCGCATCTAAATCTGCATCTTCAAATACAATAAAAGGTGCATTACCACCTAACTCCATCGAAACCGCTTTGACAGAGTCACTGGCTTGTTTCATCAAAATCTTCCCGACTCGCGTAGAGCCCGTAAAAGAAACTTTCTTAATCCTAGGATCAGTACTTAGTACTTGGCCAAACTCAGCTGCCTGCTCTGATACCACCACAGGAAGCAGTTCTTTTGGGATTCCTGCCTGATAAGCTAATTCAACAACAGCAATTGCAGTAAGAGGAGTAAGCTCAGAGGGCTTGATCAACATGCCACAGCCTGCCGCCAGGGCTGGTGCTGCTTTTCTTGTAATCATCGCAATAGGGAAGTTCCACGGCGTAATTGCAGCGCATACCCCTACAGGCTGGCGAATAGCAGACAGACGTCGATCTGTCGTGGGGGCAGGTATAACTTCGCCATAAGCACGTTTGGCTTCTTCTGAGAACCACTCGACAAAAGAGGCACCATACATCACCTCTCCTTTACTTTCAGTTAATGGTTTTCCCTGCTCTAAGGTAATAATTGTGGCAATGTCTTCTGCATTATCAAGGAGTAATTGATACCACTTTTTCAAGCGACGAGAGCGCTCTTTGGCACTTAACTTTGCCCAGCGAATTTGCTCGGTTTTACACTTACCAATAATGTCATCTAATTCCTCAAGAGCACTGGGCTTTAATCGAACTAACTCTTGCTCAGTTGCAGGGTTGATGACCACAATTCCCTCTTCGGAAGACCATTGTTTAAATACGGATTTCAAGGTTTCATTTTTTATTTGTTGCATCATCAAACTTACTCCTACGAGAACTCCTCTTAGGTTAATCTTTACTAGCAAGATCAGCAAAGAAAACAAAGTTTTCTAAAAGACATGAATGTTCGAATGACTTTATTCTCTTAACAGTCTAGACGCTCATTCTCTTCCAATGACTAAATCAGACTAGCGGTAACAAACTCCAGCAATCCATTCTCCTAGGGACTATCCAGAACACTAGAACGATGAATATGTGCGAAGTAGCAGTAGAAAACCCTTGCTAGAGAAAAGCGTTAACGAAATACGCAGTGACAGAGTGCAGACGACGAGCTAGCTTATGCGGATTCATCAGTCTCCAGCATTTACTATAAGGTTCGAATCTGTAGAGATATGGGCAAGATTACATTCAACTAGAATTGTGCAATTCGGTTGTGGGTAAAGCTGGCACTACAGATACCAAAAATCTTAGTCTTTCAAGTGAAGCTTAATATAAGTGGCAGCGGTTCTGGGCTACTGACAGGCCTTTCCGCGGGACTCATTCGATTAAAGGAAAAAGTATACTCATATTAACGAAAAAGCCCCAGTCGAAAGACTGGGGCTTAAT
>NZ_SHOE01000051.1:0-5957 GCF_012275705.1 Vibrio chemaguriensis | reverse complement strand
TGAGTGGTCCCTCTAGGTACGGATTTAGGTGGCCCAAATTGACCACGCAACCAAAAAAAGATAATTGGTAAATCTAATATCAAAAGGAAATAAACTTGAGAGCTGGTGCTGATAGGCAGACTCGAACTGCCGACCTCATCCTTACCAAGGATGCGCTCTACCACCTGAGCTATATCAGCACTCAAATTAGAGTGGAGCGGGCAGCGGGAATCGAACCCGCATCATCAGCTTGGAAGGCTGAGGTAATAGCCATTATACGATGCCCGCAACACGTAACTCTGAGAGCTATTTCCTAAAGAATATGGTGGAGGGGGACGGATTCGAACCATCGAAGGCAGTGCCGGCAGATTTACAGTCTGCTCCCTTTGGCCACTCGGGAACCCCTCCAAATTTTCAAGCCATTCAGACTACTAAAGGAAAGAATGGTGCCGACTACCGGAATCGAACTGGTGACCTACTGATTACAAGTCAGTTGCTCTACCTACTGAGCTAAGTCGGCATAAGTGGTGCGCATTCTATTGAATGATTTTCGAGGTTGCAATAGTAATTTTAAAAAAAATCATAAAATTCGATTTTTTAGATTCGTTTGCTGTAAATTCGTACAAACTTGGCTTTTTTAAAGTAAACTTCGACCTTTGTCGTTTGCTTTGAAGTTCGCTTGATGTATGTTCTTGCTTCTACTAAACCAAGGATAAAAGAGACCCATGAGTCCATTTTTGTCATTTGACCGTGCAAACTGGGCCGAGTTAAGAAACTCTGTACCGATGACACTTTCTGAAGACGATTTGACTGCGCTTCAGGGCATTAATGAAAACCTAACCATGGAGGAAGCGGTAGAAATCTACCTTCCTTTGTCTCGCCTTTTGAATCTGTATGTCCAAGCTCGTCAAAGCCGCAATTCCGTATTACAACAATTCTTGAATACGGAAGAACATGCCCCTCCTTTTGTGATTGGTATCGCCGGCAGTGTCGCTGTAGGCAAAAGTACGACAGCTCGTATTCTGACCGCATTGCTTTCTCGTTGGGAGAATCATCCCAAAGTGTCCTTGGTTACAACAGATGGCTTTCTATATCCGAAAAAGGTACTAGAAGAACGCGGTATCATGCATCGTAAAGGGTTTCCTGAGTCCTATGATATCAAACGTTTAGTTGAGTTTATGTCTGACGTTAAAGCGGGTAAGCCGGATCTTGAAGTGCCTATTTACTCCCACATCACGTATGACATTACGGACGAACTAAGAAAAGTGGATAGACCGGATGTTCTTATCATTGAAGGTTTAAACGTTCTACAAAGTGGAATGGATTATCCGCATGATCCACATCGCGTCTTTGTCTCTGATTTTTTGGATTTTTCGATCTATGTCGATGCTGAAACAGAGACAATTGAACAGTGGTATGTGGAACGATTTTTAAAGTTTCGCCAAGGGGCCTTTACTAAACCCGGTTCTTATTTTAGTCACTACACGCAACTGTCAGTCGATGAAGCAAAGCAAAAAGCGAAACAAATTTGGCATGATATTAATGGGCTCAACTTGGAGCTGAATATTCTTCCAACCCGAGAAAGAGCCCATTTGATTCTACACAAAGGCGTCAACCACTTGGTTGATAAGGTATCTTTGCGAAAGTAATTGAACGTCAATCGCTTTTACGCAACGAGATTTCGCCACCAATGTAAGTCTCTAGCCCTTGCGAGGTTTCGAGTAATATCCCGCCTTGATGATCGATGCCGCGTACGACGCCGTGCACCTCTCTAGGTCCGATGAGCAGCTTGACTTGACGATTGAGAAAGTTATCTAATCGATTCCAACGTTCGACAAAGCTGGTAAGTCCTTTCAGTTCATACTCGATAAGTGCGGAATTCCAATGCTTGATAAGCGTCGTCGCTAGGACATTTCTATCGATCACGAGACTCTCGTTTGCCTGATTCAATGTTGTCCATGGTTGATCAATCTCAGGTTGCGCATCAGGCATTCCAATATTGAGCCCCATCCCAATCACAAGATGAGCAGCACCACCGGCCTGCCCTGACATCTCCACTAAGATTCCTGCCAGTTTTTTATCTTGATAATACAGGTCATTTGGCCACTTGAGCTTAACGCCTTGTATGCCCATTTCTTCTAGTGCTTCCACTGCGGCAATACCAATAACAAGGCTTAAGCCCATTGCTGCGGCCATTCCCGCATCTAATCGCCAGTACATGGATAGGTATAAGTTAGAGCCAAATGGAGAGATCCATTGTCTACCGCGGCGACCACGTCCTTGTGCTTGATACTCAGCTATACAAACACGGCCCTTTTCTGACTCTGCGACTCTATCAAGCAAATACTGGTTGGTTGAGTCAATCACAGGAACAAGCTCAATAAATGACTCCGCACTAGCAGTAAGGAGAGCTTCATCTAGCAACTGCAATGGTGATGCCAACTGGTAACCGCGCCCTTGCACTCGATAAATATCAATGCCCCACTCACTAAGACCTTTAATATGCTTAGCTATTGCCGCTCTGGATACATTCAGGGCTTCGCCCAGCGCCTCTCCAGAATGAAACTCGCCGTTACTTAATGACTTTAAGATATGAAGTTTCGTAGAGTGATCTTTTCTCATCTTAACGCCTCGACCTGAGCCAGGTTGGTTTCCCCGGTGCGGTTCAGAAATCGCACTTCATGCTCAAGTTCTATTTGGTATTTATCCCACACAGCCTGCTTCACTAGGGAAGCAAGTGCGACAACATCATCGGCACTGCAGTTGTCCATGTTGGTCAAAACCAAGGCTTGCATAGGGTTGACCTGTGCACCATGCACAGACTTCCCCTTTAATCCGCACTGATCAATCAGCCAACCAGCCGCGACTTTCATTCCGCCAGGAGTTGGATAGGCCACGATATTAGTATGTTGCTTCATGAGCCGATCATAATGATCTTGAGTGATCACTGGGTTTTTAAAGAAACTCCCTGCGTTACCTACTTTGGCTGGATCCGGCAGTTTCTCCGTTCGCACTTGGCAAACTCGCTCGAAGATTGTTGCTGGGCTAAGTTGTTCTTCCGGAATATCTTTTAAAGGACCATATTGATTAATCGGTTGCCATTGCTTAGCCAACTTAAGCCCTAGTGCGGTAATAAAGCACTTTTCATGCAAAGCGTGTTTAAAAATGGAGTCTCGGTAGCCAAATTCACAGTCTCTGGCGCTCATTCTTCTATTTTCAAACGTAGTTAGATCAAGAACATCCACGTAGTCACAAATGTCTTTTAGCTCTAGCCCATAGGCTCCAATGTTTTGAATAGGAGCCGAGCCTGCACAGCCAGGGATCAGGGCTAGGTTTTCTAACCCACCAATTCCCTGACTCACACACCAGGAAACCAATTCAGGCCAGTCTTCACCACCTGCAATATGCAATAGGTATTGGTCATCCGTTTCCGTCACATTTTTACCCATGATTCGATTAACGATCACTAACCCGTCAAAATGCTCAGTGAAAAGAACATTACTTCCTTTACCTAAAAAAAGTTTCGGTAAATGGGTGAATCTCGGGTCTTGAAATAGTTGGGTAACCTCCTCGAGCGACTCGATGGTCGCTAAATAGGAACACGACTGTTCAATCCCAAAAGTATGGTAAGCCTTAAGGCTTGCATTTGTTTTAATTTGCATAGTAGGTTTGCAACGTCAGATAAGATTCTCTTAAACTGTCGACATTCTACATTAGTTATCTTTTAACCGCAGTGACAATACCTGACTCATTAATCATAGAAGTGTTAAATCCTATCAAGCTCCCTCTCATTAAGAGGTTGTACAAAGCGCATTACCCTTCGGGTCGAGCAAAAAAGGATGAACTGATCATTACTGCGAGCCATAAAGGTGAAATCGTTGCGTTACTACGCTTAAAAACCGTAGATAGATCTCGATTGCTGACGGGAATGCTGGTCATTCCAACACTTAGGGGAACTGGCATTGGAAAAGAACTACTAACTCATTGTAAAAACAATGTTTTAACTGATGGCGATTATTGCTTCGCGTTTACACATCTCGAATCCTATTATTCCAAGCATGGATTCAAAACCATTGATTGCTCTGAGCTACCACACCCGTTAAAAATGGCATTTCAACGCTATGTAGATAGCGGTAAAGATCTCATTCCAATGCAATTCATCTCTTCAACGACATCAAAACGCGCGCTTTTGTAGCCAGGCAAATCATATCTTTGATAAAATGGCAGGTTCGCAATATTGCACTAAACTAAGGTACTCATACCGATATGATAGTAAGTAGGAATCCATTCGAACAGTTGCCAAGTCTCGCTGTCAATCCGGAAGACTTTGATGTTCTGTATTCAGCAGAATCATTCAGGGCTCGTCTTTTGGATGCAATCAGCAAAGCAACGTCGCGAATTTACCTAGTCGCTCTATATCTGGAAGATGATGAAGCTGGACGTGAAATTCTCACTGCGCTTTATGAAGCGAAACAGCGCAATCCTGGGTTGGACATCAATATCTGTGTCGACTGGCATCGAGCGCAGCGTGGCCTGATTGGTGCGGAAACATCTGAGGGTAATTCTGCGCTTTACAAAGCGTATGCCAATAAGTACCAACACCCGATCCCTGTCTATGGCATACCTGTGCGTGGCAGAGAGGTTTTTGGGGTACTGCATTTAAAAGGCTTTATTGTCGATGATACTGTCATCTACAGCGGGGCAAGCTTAAATAACGTTTATCTGCACTATCACGAACGCTATCGCTTTGATCGTTACCATGTGATTCGACATGAGTCTTTAGCTAATTCAATGGTGCAATTCATTCAGGAAGAGATGATTGCTCACCCAGCTGTCAATGATCTTGCTGGAAAAGATAAGCCAGAAACCAAAGAAATTAAGTCGGCGATTCGTCAACTGAGAGCTTCACTTGCTCAAGCTAATTATCAGTTTGAAGACCAACCAGCAACAGAAGAAAGTGTAAAAATCACCCCGCTAGTTGGTCTAGGCAAACGCCGTAATCTACTCAATCAACAGATTGTAAAGTTACTAGCGGCCGCCCAAAACGAAATCTTTATCTGTACGCCTTACTTTAACTTCCCTAAAGCGCTGCATCGTGAAGTGAAGCGAGCTATGAAACGCGGTGTGAAAGTAACTATTGTTGTGGGCGACAAGACAGCAAACGACTTTTATATTGCCCCTGAGGAAGACTTTAAAACCATTGGCGGACTTCCATATCTGTATGAAGTAAACCTACGCCGCTTTGCGAAAGCAAATGAAGCGAATATCGCTGCGCGTAAACTGTCAATTCACCTCTGGAAGCATGACAATAATAGCTTCCATCTCAAAGGCATTTGGGTTGATAAACGCTATATGCTACTGACGGGGAATAACTTAAATCCTCGGGCTTGGTCACTTGATCTAGAAAATGGACTTCTCATCCAAGACAATTATGCGAAACTCACTGATAAGTTCGAAGATGAGGTTTCGCGTATCCTTGAGCATACCCACCTTATCTGTACTTATAAACAGTTAGAAAAAGTGGAAGATTATCCGATAGGGGTGCAGCGGTTAGTAAGAAAAATAACCCGCCTAAAAGCAGATGGGGTTTTAAAACGCATCCTGTAAGCATAATTAACTTCAAAGCTCAGCATTTTCCTGCTGGGCTTTTTTATTATTCCTAGCTCCAACAGCTTAATACTCTATTAGACCTCTATATTAGTAGACTTCAGTAAATAAGCTTGCGAGACGCAACGTAACCCCAAACGCAACAACCTAGAATCTAGAAAGGCAATACATGCGTAAGTGGCTAGGTGCTTAATAACTCAGTCTTCCGATCTTACTCTTTCTTACACTACGCTAGTGAATAAGCTTTCTAACACGTAAGTCAGCACAGGGGCTCAAAACTAGTCCTCGATACTGGGACCCGGTTCAGTAGAAACCGCACAGAGTTGCGCATCAACTCGTCATGGCAGGGCTTAGAAAGTATCGCGAGAGAA
>NZ_SHOE01000050.1:0-7639 GCF_012275705.1 Vibrio chemaguriensis | reverse complement strand
AAGATGTGTATAAGAGACAGATTCGCTTGTTTACAGAGCATCCATTACGCCAGTGCAGCAGGAAGTACGACGGGACAGCAAAATACATTGGTTATCCTGCTGAACTTCAAAGAAAACCCAAATGAGCAGCCATTAACTTTGTCAGAGGCAAATAATCTAATCTTTGGCACAGTAAATGACTTCTACCGTGAAAGCTCTTTTGAGCAAATGTGGCTATCTGGGAAAGTCGTGGGTTGGTTTAATCTACCGTTGTCTAATCAGGTTTGTGATTTTACCGCTGTTCAAGATGCAGCGGATCAAGAAGCCATCGCTGCGGGAGTGAAGCTTGAAGAGTACGATCGTATTGTTTACTTGATGACAAAAACGGCATGTGGTGTCGCTGGATCGGCAACTATTGATGGCATGCCTTCACGCGCGCACATCAATGGTGATTTTTCTCCGATGAACATCGCTCATGAGCTTGGACATAACTTTGGTTTGCATCACTCTCGTGCACTTGATTGCGGCGAACATACGCTTTCAGACAACTGTACGTTGCGTGAATACGGTGATACCTATGATGTAATGGGTGGTCCAGACATCGGCTATTTGAATACTTTCCAGCGCGAGCGACTAGGATGGCTAGAGGGAGAGCACGCTTCAAAGACACTGGAAGTTACTCAAAATGGTACTTACTCCATCGCGAATTACGAGACGACTAGTGATCAGCCAGTTACGATAAAAGTACCTCGTGGTACTGATCCTTCTACAGGTGCAAAAAAATGGTTTTACATTGAATACCGCCAGTCTATTGGGTTTGACGACTTTTTAGATGCTCGTTCTTACTCGTTCTATCGTGGGGACGTTACGGATGGCATCATCATTCGAAGCGCTGTAGAAGGCGATGGACGCAGCAGTAATCTGCTTCACTTTAAAACTGATTCTGAATATCGTGCGGTTTTTGGCCGAAATGACTGGTTTGACCCATCTATGCCGGTCGGTGGTAGCTATACTGACCCAGACTCAGGTGTAACATTGAGTTTGGTGAGTGCAGCGAACGGCATCGCCGAAGTAAGCGTTGTCTTTGATGGCTCTGACAACGGTAATATCGGGACTTGTACTGTAAATGCTCCATCAGTGACTGCGAAAGCTGCAACAAACAACTCGGTTGCAGCCGGCGATGAGGTTCAATATCAGGTCACTATGACTAACAAAGATAGTGCAGATTGTTCTGCGAGCAGTTTTTCTGTAAACGCGTCAGTGCCAACTGGTTGGAAAGCAAGCAGCAATGCAATCACGCTAGCAGCAGGTGAAACCGGACAAGTAATGATATCAGTCGTATCTTCGGTGGACGCTAGTGATAAAGACTATGCTTTGAATATGATCGTGACGCACGGCGAGGACTCAAGTCTGCAAACCGCAGCATCCGTAAATTACTCTGTAACCACTGAAATCTCGCCATCACCAGAGCTCGTTGCTGTTGATGATCAGGTGACTATGTCTTCGAAACAGTCGGTGATTATCGATGTGATGGCAAACGATGTTGTTGGAGAGCAAAACTCTGCAAGCGTGGTTTCTTTTACTAGACCAAGCAAGGGGCGACTAGAGCTGTTATCAGATGGCACCCTGCGTTACACACCTGAGAAGAAATTCAAAAATAACGACAGCTTTACCTATACCATAGGTGATGGTCAAAGCAGCTCGACCGCTCAGGTCTCAGTGAAGTTAGAGTCTTCATCTGGTGGAGATTCTGGCAACTCTGGTAACAATGGGAAAGGTAAGAATAAATAGAACGATATAGTTCGAAAGAAAACGCCTGACGAGTTAACGTCAGGCGTTGTTTTATTAAGTTGTAAGTAGACCTTATTCAGGGCAGCTAACAGGCTCTGGACAAGTTGGACATAGCGTACATTCTGCAGACGCTGTTATCGCTTCTACGACAACATTACCGAAGATAGTTTCACCACTCGCATCCACAGTATCTGTAAACGCTCTGACTTCTTCACCCGGTAATGGAAGGCCTTCACCATCTCCTGGGATTGGCTCGTAGTTACCAGTAAAGTCGTAACACTCAGCAGGCGCAAGCATACCAACCTGGATTGGATTCGAGTCTTTGTTGTCGATTACGACAATGCCGTCAATGGTGACATTGGAGGTATTACATACACTACCACTGTAATTGACTTGAAGACCGTATTCATTAATACCAGTATCTTCAAATCGATTCACGACGACGACACTACAGTCTTTCTCTAGAGACAATGAACCAGGGATGTTTTGGCTTGGGCATTCCCAATCTGCGTTGTCAGAAACCGCAACATCACCACCAGTTTCAAGTGCTGCGCTTACTTCTGCATAGTTAGTGATACCGTTTTGGTCAATAATAAACGAACCATTAAACTCTTGCGTTTGTCCAACGGCGAGCATCGCGAAATTGAACACATGGTCACCAGCAGCCATATCGTTGTCAACGGCTGTAGTGTCTGTTGCCACAACATCATACAATGCAAAGTCACCGGTGTTTTCTACAGTGAGTTTATAGTTGTATTTCAAAGTGTTACCATTGACAACATCACCAAATGTACAAGTTTTAGTGATTTTAATGTCTGGTACGCCTGGTGTGTAACAGAATGAAATATGACTTAAGCCATAGTATCTACCGTTTTTACCCACAGGTGCATGTAGTAAGGCATCATCTTGATACAATAATCCATCTGTGAAGTAGTTATATAGGTTTCCGTCAGGACCACCTTTAACGAAGATAGCTTGCATAATCACAGGGCTATCACCTTGATCCCAACTGAAGGTTTTTGCCCCAGGTTGTTGATCAATAACCACTTCAAGCATGCCATCACCGAAAGTGCCGTCTGTAACTGGCTCAAGCTTGTATTCTATCAAACCATCGATCCCTGGAAGTAATTGTTGACAGGTGTTATTCCCTTCAACAAATATTGGTTGCACGCCTCGGCTTGAAGGGTCGCCAGCGGATGCGTAAACAATTTGAGAGCTCAGCACTAAGCTAACCGCTATGACCCAAGTAAACAGCTTAAACATGCTGCTGATATTGATCGCTGTAAGTATATTCTGGCTACATAAAGTGGAACAACGGTAACTCTTACTGCCCCACCAAGAGTTAAATATGGTTTTCATAAAACCTCCTTGTGTAAGTGGGCTCGCTACGTCCTTGAGCCCACATACGTGATAGTTTTCTCACAGAGTTAAACTGCGCCAGTTGACTAGCATAGAGTGTTCCATGTTTAACCTTTTGTATTTGTTGATTATTTTTTATTTTTGTACAGAGGGGTGAACAGTTTGTTTATATTTTCATAAATGATTGAGCTAAAACTTATTCGCTAAACGACTGAATATGTTTTAGTTAAATGAGTATTCAATTAGATGTGTAAAGGATGTAACACTATGCAAACAGGTGTTACACATCACCTTCACATTAGTGGGAGCAGGTGAGTAAGCGTCTATTTCATATTCATAGTGGACAGTTTCAATACCGTCGTTTTTGTGCATCTGTCACAGGTGTAAACAATAAAGTGTCAATCTGTAACATTATCCTAGAACACGTATATATCTTTGTTATCGTAGGTTTTTTTGTCTCTTTTGTTTTCTTTCTCTTTCTTTAAAATTGAACACTCTGTTCATTCTCTTCGCTGTTGAAAATATTTAGTTTAATAAAATCATAACCTTAAGTAGTGGCATGCTCTATGCGTTATACGAGCTCGAAACGAAAGTTGTATCTCGCTTTCACTCTTTCTTAAAAGGCAATTAATGACATAGGGACCTTCGTCTAGCTTTAGAAGCGTTCTAAGGAGTAGGTTATGAATTCTTGTAAGTCAGGTATCTGGCATACGATGAAGAGCTTTCTTTATGCAATATTTACAAGCTTGCTAATAGGTAGCTCTGCATTTGCAACACCAACAGATGGCGTGTTTGAGTTAGAAGCAAATGCTAATGCGATAGATGACTCTGGAGTAGGTGCTCCAGATGACTGGTCAACGCCGCCAAACATCGGCGGAGCACAAGTATTTAGCTTTGAAAATGACACGGCAACACCGGATACAATCTTTACTGGTGGTAATAAAGACATCAAAGACATACCAGAACTTGGTTGGAAGACTGGTACGGTACTTGATAAAGGGGACATTCTTCATGCGTATGCGGCAGCATATATTATCGACAATGATCTAGTACTCACCTTTGGTGCAGACCGTTTCGGTAACAGCGGTGATGCCTTCTTAGGTTTTTGGTTTTATCAAGACTCAGTGGGTCTGAACCCTGACGGTACATTCACGGGTCAACATATTGCTGGAGACCTTTTGATTCAGGTGAATTATTTGCAAGGGGCAAACGATGGCCCTGAAATTTTGGTTCTTGAATGGGACACAACTTGTGCTAAAGCTGCTAACAATGATCCACAAGATGGTCAGTGTGCTGCGACAAACTTACGTTTGAAAGTTAAGACAAATGCACTGTGTTCACCAGGCGCGCAAGATGTGTGTGCTTCAACCAATACAACTGACTCACCTGCACCATGGGCGTATACGCCAAAAAGTGGTGTCGAAAATGTCTTCCCTCCAGAAACCTTCTTTGAAGGTGGTGTAAACCTTACTGAACTTCTACAAACAGACACCTGTTTTAGCTCATTTGCAGCCGAAACAAGAGCATCAAGCAGTATTACCGCTCAGTTGAAAGACTTTGTGGTTGGTGACTTTGAGTTGTGTAGTGTTGATATCACTAAAACATGTAATCAAGCGGTCGTGAATGAAACAGAAGATGGTTACGTTTACTCATACAGCGGCGACGTGATTAATGATGGTGTCGGTACGCTCTACGATGTTGTTGTAGAGGATTTAGAAGCAGGTACTACACATAGCTTAGGTGCCATTGCTTCAGGTGACAGTGCTTCATACAGCGGCAGTTTTGAAAGTACAAGCAATGGTCTAACTAATACGGTGAAAGTCACAGCAGCTGCGACTCCGGGTGGCCAAGCGACCATTAGTGATACCGCAAGTGATCCATGTGAGTCATTGAGCTTGTCTCCAATGATTAGTGTAACGAAATCATGTGAAAGCGGCTTCAAGCTTACTGAAAATGGTATCATTGCTGAAGTGAGCTTCTCGGGAATGGTATGTAACACAACGCCTGGACTTACTTTAGTGAATGTTTCTGTTGTGGATGACTCAGGTACGCCTGAGGATGCTTCTGATGACGTGACAGTAGTGGATAATATCGAACTCGCTTCGGATCAATGTCAGTCTTATACTGGTAGTTATATCCCAACGGCATTTAGCAATGCAGAAACACAATCTTTCCGTGATACTGTGACGGCGGTTGGTTTCTTGAAAATCGATAATACTCAAGCGACGAATACAGCTTCTGCAGACTGTGATATTTGTCCTGCACCAAGCAACTAATTGATGTCTTGTGAATAAAAAGCCTGGAGTATTCTCCAGGCTTTTTCATATGAATTGCGTGATTTAGTTCGGTTTCCCTTTACCGTTTCCACCACCATTCCCACCAGAAGTCGATTGTAAGGTGATACTAATCGTCGCGGTTGAAGAAGATTGACCGTCACTGATCGTATAAGTAAATGAATCATTATTCTTAAACTTCTTCGAAGGTGTGTATTCAATGGAGCCATCACTCAGTACACGGGCGCTGCCTTTGTTTGGCTTAGCGACCGTAATGGCAAGAGAGGTCGATTGTTCAAACGAGTCATTATTTAACTGCTCGATGCGAACGACGGATTTATCACTGATCGTTACGCTATCATTCACCGCCTCAAGTGGTGACGTCGACTCAGACAACACTGTGTAAGATAGCTCGGTTTTGGCTGATTGTTCATTTTCAGCATCTATAACGTCAACGGCTATGCTGTAAGAGTTCGGTTGAGCATCGCTGTTTGACGTAACCATGACCGTCGTTTCTGCACTCATGCCGGAAGGAACCGTCAAGGCGCTTGCGTCATAATTCCATCCGTCAGGAACGCTTAAAGCCGTTGTATAAGTCGCGTCTGCACATTCTGTATTGTTCTGGTTCGTCACTTTAAGATTATACGCTAACGTTTCTCCAGCATTTGCATCAGAACCTGATAGTGGGGTTAGAGAGAGTAGAGGCGATGTCGCAACGCATTGCCCGGATTCACCACCAAATATGACACTGACCTGTGCGTTTTGACCATTAGCACTTTCCAAAGTAATCGACACGCCTGTTTTTGGATCGGTGAACGTTCCACCAATTGGAAGAGCAGGGTCTTCCCAGTCATTACTCCCAAATAATTGTTTGAAAGTGGAGTCAGGCTTCATGTGTAGCAAGCGGCTACTTTTAAGATCACCGTCTGTCGCTAGGCGCACAACCACACCTTCTGTCACATCTTGGCGGTATACGATGTACGAACGGTCACGTAAAAAGCTGTCGTAGCCAAGAGCTTGTCGATATTCAACGTAAAACCATTGGCGCTGACCTGTAATTGGATCGGTACCTCTTGGGATTTTTAAAACTTTTGATGAAGTACTTTCAAAGTCTTCATAGGCATCAATAGAGTAAACACCATCACTAGAAATGATTTGAGCAGGGGAGGTCTGCCACCCTAAGTTTTCCAATTGGAAGGCGCTAAAGTAACCCATATCGTAGTTACCCATTGTATCGTAGCTATCACCGTACTCTATGACACGGCAATCACCAGCTAACGTACCGTCTTTACAGTCGAGTGCGGAAGCGTGATGCAACCCAAAATTATGTCCTAATTCATGGGCGATAACTCGAGGCTCGAAAACCGCATTTATTGACGCTCTAGAGGGAGTTACTCCTTGACTACCAGAGCCTTCTGATGCACATCCAGTTTTGGTTGTTAAGTAGATAAAACGGTCATAGTTTGATAGTTGATATCCCGCAGTTTCAGCCATTTTGTTGGCTTCCGCTGCTACAGCATCATCATCGCAAATTTGGTTTGATATCGGTAAGGTGAATGTTCCAGCAACATCACCAGATAGCCAAAGTTGCCCCTGGGACATTTGCGAATAGAAGTCGCTAACGGTATTAAAAACAACATGATGGGCGTCTTCTTTAGAGATCGGGATCTCTTGAGGGTTTTCTTGGAAATTGACGAGTACAACTAATGTTTTTTGTTCACCACTAGCCACTTGCTCAGCATAAACCTCTGATGAAAAAGAATATGCTGACACGAGGGTTACAAAGCCAAGAGCTAGCAAGCGTAAATTTGACGCAACAAAGCCCAATTGAGGGAGGATGACCTTCTTCAATTTATATACCTACTTAATATTTTGATATTAAATGAAATTACAAATTCATAATGTTTTAAATAAAATAAATACCGAGCTCTACCCAAATAGAACCAGTAATTATCAAGTGTGCATTATGTTTTATAAAGTTTGTTTTATATTTGTGTGTGTTTATTACTTTTAAACACGAGGCGAGATATTAGCAGAAGGGGTGGTTAAAATTCAACCATGCATTTCGGTTTTTATAAGTTTATGAATTATAATGTTTAACTACTTTTTACTAGTGGTTTTTATAAAAATAATAAGAAATAATATTGTATCTGTCTCTTATACACATCTGACGCTGCAGACGAATAGCCTTGTGTAAGTCTCGGTTGTAGCCGTATGATTAAAAAAAAAAAACATAT